>CANRCQ010000021.1 GCA_947629145.1 uncultured Clostridia bacterium | reverse complement strand
GCCTTCTCAGGAAACGGTGACCTTACAGAAATAACAATTCCAGCAAGTGTGAATTATATTGGCGAGCAAGCATTCACATCTTCTGACGAACAAAAGCCTGGTCTTGTAACTGCACATTTTGACGATCCAACCGGTTGGTTTGCAACACAATTTGCTCAAGAACCACATCTATCGGTGGATTTCTCAGACCCAACTCTTGCAGCACAAGAACTTCGCAAAAATGTATGTTTTTGGGAAAAAGAAGATTAAATAATCGAAGAATTATGATTTTAAAGAGATAAAAGATAATTTTATCTCTTTTTTTGTGATAAAAATTTTGCAATTAAAAAATTTTTTATATGCAAAATTGAATAGGAGTTTTATTCATTTTATGCTATAATGAAATTGAAAAAGGGGGAAATATGAAAAAATTAGTTGCTTATTTTTCTGCCAGCGGCACAACAAGAAGGGTGGCAGAACATCTTGCAAAAGTTGCGGATGCGGATTTGTTTGAAATTGTGCCAAAAGTGCCATATACGGATGCGGATTTGAATTGGATGGACAAAAAGAGCCGTTCAACTTTGGAGATGGCGGACAAATCTTCACGTCCAGAAATTGTGAAGAAAAGTTTGAATTTGGGCGAATATGACACCATCTTTTTGGGCTTTCCAATTTGGTGGTATGTTGCGCCAACAATTATAAACACATTTTTGGAAAGTTATGATTTTTCAGGAAAAACAATTGTTTTGTTTGCCACATCTGGCGGAAGTAGTTTTGGACGAACTGTCAAATTCTTGCAGCCAAGCGCTCCAAAAGCCACAATAAAAGAAGGCAAAATTTTAAACGGTAATCCAAGTGATGCCATGCTTTCTTCATGGGTGAAAGGGCTGTAATTTTTAGATAAGAAAAAACATCAAATAAAGGGATTTTTATGAGTGATTTTGAAAAAAGGATAAATCTTAATATAAAGTTGGATGAATTGGCAAAAAATGTTTGCGAAAATTACAAATTAGGCGAATTTAAAAATTGCAAAATAATTAAAATTGGTTATGAAGATTTTAATTTTGTGCTTAAAACAACAAATGGCAAATTTGTAGTAAAAGTGTTCAACAAAAACAGAACAGAAAAAGATTGTGAAAATCTTGCAAAGCGTGCTTCACTGCCATATGAAAAAGGTTTTTCTTGCCCTAAAATATATAAATCTGGTCGCAGTTTAATTTATAAAACAGTTATAAATGGCGTAAAATATCGCCTTCTTGTTATGGAATACATTGACGGAAAAGATTTTTATTCACTTAAAAAGTTGCCGACAGATTTAGAACTCGAACAAATTGCTCATGAAATGGCTAAACTGAACAATATTGAATTTAATCCGCCCTTTATTTATGACCATTGGGCAATAGTGAATTATGCAAAAGAATATGAAGAAAACATACACCTTTTTCAAGGAAAAGACAAAAAAATTTTAGATAAGGCTTTAATTTTGTTTAATTCTGTTGAGCTTTCAAAATTGAAATATGGATTTGTTCATGGTGATATTATCAAAACAAATGTTTTAAAAGATAAAAACGGAAAACTTTATTTTATAGACTTTTCAGTTTCAAATTACTTGCCAAGAATTGTTGACCTTGCAGTCACAATTGGAGATTTGTGCTTTGATGTAAATAATTCTAGCGAAACAAAGCGAAAAACACAACTCTTTCTCAACGCTTATGAAAGCAAAGCAAAGTTGTCTAAATATGAAAAAGAATGTTTGAGCAAGTTTTTATTTTGTCATCAGGCAATTACTGTGCTTGAAACAACTCGTGAAAAGATTGTAGAAAACAACAATAGCGATGAAAATGAATTGTATGCAAGCGAAGGCAAAAAGGCGCTCACAATGTTAGAACATGAAAGGATTATTTAATTAAGGAGAGTTTATGACAGACAAAGAATATATGCAAATTGCAATTGATATTTCTAAAAAGGCGAAATATCCCTATGGCGCGATTGTTGTCAATCGGGGGGGGGGAGATAATAGGTCGCAGTGACAGTAAAAAGGTTAAGTTGAATGGGTGCTACACTCATCCAGAATTTGTTGCAATTCAAGATGCACTTAAAGATAACAACCTTTATGGCGAATTAAAGGGCGCGACAATGTATGTTTCAACCGAACCTTGCCCAATGTGTATGGGCGCAATTTTGTATGAAGAATTTGATAAACTTTATTACGGCGCAAAACTTGAAGACAGTGACAAATATTATTGTCCAGAAGTGATTATCTCTTGCGAAGACATAGCCAAAGCCACTAAAAACAGAAAAATTGAAATTCACAACATTATGCGCAAAGAAGCCGTTGAAGTTTTAAAAAATACATCTAAATAAAAAGGAAGTTTATGATTACAGATTACAGAAAAAAGCATATTTTTGGTGTTGCGGAGTTGTTGCAAAAATATGGCAAAGAAAGAAATCTTCCAGAAGAGAAATGCAATGAACTTTACACGCTTGGTTTGTTGCACGATATAGGCTATGCGTTTTTGGACGAAAAAGACTATGCAAAACACAATATTGTGGGCGGACAGGCGCTGCAAAATCAAGGCTATAAGTTTTGGCAAGAAGTGTATTATCATGGGATTGCAAACTCTCCATACCAAAGTGAATATTTGGTTTTATTAAACTTGGCGGATATGCACATTGATAGTGAGGGCAATTATGTGACATTGAACGGCAGATTGGAAGAATTAAGCAAAAGAAATAATGTGAAAATCAAAGATTTGGATAGTTTCCCAATTGTCCAAGAACTTAAATCAAAGGGTTTTAATTAAGGAGAAGTATGAAAACAACAAAAATCGTAATTACTGGTGGGCCTTGTGCTGGGAAAACTACTTGTTTGGTTAAGTTGGAAGAAGAACTGACGAAAATGGGCTATCGAGTTGTGTTTTTAAACGAAAGCGCAACCGAACTTATTATGAACAATCTAAGTTCTAAAAATTATGGCAGTTATTATGAGTTTGAAAAGAATGTTTTAAAACTTCAAATAGAAAAAGAAAAATTTTATATGCAGTTTTGTGAAAATTTGCCGGATGAAAATGTTTTGCTTGTTTGCGACAGGGGAACGATGGATTGCAAATCATATGTGGAAGAAAAGGAATTTCGCAAAATGCTTAAAGAACTTAACACCAACGAAATTCTTTTAAGGGACAGTTATGATGCAGTTTTTCATCTTGTGACAGCGGCAAAAGGCGCGCCTGATTTTTACACTAAGGCGAACAACAAGGCGAGAAGGGAAAGTTTACAGGAGGCCATCAAGATGGATGACAAAACAATGTCGGCTTGGGTTGGGCATCCGCATTTTAGAGTGATTGACAACTCCACAAATTTTGATAACAAAATCAAAAGATTGATAAACGAAATTTGTTTGTTTTTAGGCTTGCCAACTCCACTTGAAATTGAAAGAAAATTTTTGATTGAACGGCCAGATGTAAATTTGCTTGAAAGTTTGGAAAATTGCAGAAAAGTTGATATAATTCAAACATATTTAACAGCAAAAGAAAACGAAGAAAGACGCGTGCGTCAACGTGGATTTGATGGAAATTACATTTTCACTTTAACCACCAAAAAGCGAATTAGTGAAATTTCACGAATGGAAACCGAAAAACGAATAAGCGAACATGAATATTTAAACTTGCTTAACGAATCGGACACAACTTTGCATCAAGTTAAAAAAGAGCGCTATTGCCTGATGGGAAACAACAAATATTTTGAAATTGATATATATCCATTTGCAAAACGCAATGCCATCTGTGAAATTGAACTTGCAAGCGAAGATGAAAAAATTGAATTGCCAGATTTTATAAAACTTAAAAGAGAAGTGACGGATGATAAAAGTTTTTCAAATCGTGAAATTGCAAACAAAATTCCGCCTGAATTGTTAGATTAAATATAAAGGGGGCGTGTATGATAAAAATTTTGATTGACAGTGCATCGGATATTGACCAAAAAGAAGCCGAAAGTTTGGGAATTTACATGATTCCTATGGAAGTAAGATTTGGCGAAGAGAATTTTCTTGATGGAGTGAACCTTTCGCACAGGCAATTTTTTGAAAAGCTGATTGAAAGCAGTGAACTTCCAAAAACAAGCCAAATAAATGAATTTCGCTGGGAAGAGCAGTATAAAGAACTCACGCAAAACGGCGACCAGTTGATTGTCATCACAATTTCTTCAAAACTTTCTGGAACATATAACTGTGCGAAGAATGCGGCAAAAAACTTTGCGGGGCAGGTGTTTGTTGTTGACAGTTTAAGTGCGGCTATTGGCGAGCGAATTTTGTGCGAATTTGCTTTGAAACTTATCAAACAAAACAAGGACATAAATTCAATCATTGACGAACTCAACGACAAGAAAAAGAACATTCAAATTATTGCTGTCGTGGACACACTTAAATATTTGAGAAAGGGCGGTAGAATATCCAGTGTCACGGCACTGGCTGGCGAAATTTTGTCGATAAAGCCTGTTATTTCAGTTGTCGGCGGCGAAGTGAAAATGGTCGGCAAAGCAATAGGCAGCAAAAAAAGCAACAACCTTTTGATGCAACTTGTTGAAAAGTGTGGTGGAATTGATTTTGATATGCCATATGCACTGGGCTATTCTGGGCTTAATGATGATTATCTTCAAAAATATTTACAGGACAGCGAAGTTTTGTGGAAAGAACATATTGACGATGTCAACAAAATCCCTTCATATATGATTGGCAGCACCATCGGCACCCATGTTGGCCCAAACGCAATTGGCGTTGCTTTTTATGCTAAAAAGTGACAAATTATCATGTGAGTAAAAAAATATGCTTGGTGGTAAGCATATTTTTATTTAAATATTATTCTTCTGGTATGTTGTCGATGTTTATGTTGAAATAGAGCAAATAGGTTTCGTTCTCAATTTCAACGCCAAGAACAAGATTATCGCCACCTGAAATTCTCACAATAAGCTGGTTGTTTGTTGGATCAGTGGCTGTGTCAATCAATTTTGCATCTTGTGAGAGTGTAAAATTTGGCTGTTCAGTTGGATCTGTATTAACCCATTCTACTCTGTAAGATTTTCTTGCTGGAACATTGATTTTCAAAACAATATATTTTTCGCCTTCAGCGGATGGGTCGCCATAGGCTTCTGCTTGTTCTTGTGAAAACTCACTTGCAGTTCCTTGCACTACATAAGTTTTTGCAAAAATATTTTTTTGTTGTTCGGTTGCGTCTTCTGGACCATCCATGCCACTTTCTGCGTATGACATAATTTTCACATCATCTTCAGTTTCAAAGGTCACTTCGCCGATTTTTGCTTCTTTGCAAACTGCAAACGGAGTGACTGTTGCAGGATTTTTGTTATCACAGCAGCCAACAATTCCAATTGCACCAACAACTAACATTGCAAAGCAGGCAAGGGTTGTTAATATTTTTTTCTTCATAAAATCTCCTTTTACACACCACCATGTTATTTTAATTATATCTAAAAATCCCCCCCCCGTCAACTTTTTAACATCGCAAAAAATATTTTTTTCAAAAGAAATCGAAAAATTTGCAATTTTTTTGACACAATTTTAAAGGTTTTGTGATATAATCAAAATGTTCACAAATCCGATTTGCGTATAACATTAGAAACAGCAGGCGTGATTGAAACTTGCTGTTTTTTTATGCAGCAAAAAGGAGAAAAGTATGGAAAAACAAACAGACAACAAATTTTTAGGAACGGAAAAAGTTGGAAAACTTTTAAAAATGTTTTCTATTCCGTGCGTGCTTTCGCTTATCATTCAAGCGCTTTACAACCTTGTTGACCAAATTTTTATTGGCAATTCAAATCTTGGGCAAATTGGCAACACTGCAACAGGAATAGTTTATCCACTTACAGTTATTGCACTTGCACTTGGGCTTTTTATCAAATCAGGGGTAGAACCTAAAAAGGCTAAACAAATTGCCGATGAGCATTTTGCCAGTGGCATTTATGACGAAGTTTTAAAGCAGGTTGCAAAGGAAAGAAAAGAAGACGAAAAACATCAAGTCTACGCTAGAATTTTATCAGCACGCATTAGGGGTGGCGAAAATCCACAAGATGTTGTAAAAGATATGAAAAATTTTGATCGTGAAAAGTAAGATATTATAAATAGTTAGTTTAAATGTAAGGCGACTTTTTTGTCGCCTTATTTTTTTGTTATTTATAAATGAAAATCTTAAAAAAGGCTTCTTTTTGCTGTTTTTTTGCGTTTTTTACTTTATATAGGGGGCAAATTTAAAAATAAAAGGAGATTTGAGATGAAAACGTAGAAAAATTTAAGCATAATTTAAGGAAAACTTTAAAGGAAATGTTAAAATAGAAATAAGGAGAAAATTATGATTTTGGAAAGAAGAATTTTATTTATGCCAGACAGAGATTTAAGTGTGGTGAAAAGGGATGGCTATGGATTTGAAGCGGAAAATCCAATCGTTGTGGAAAGGTTGGGTTTACTTTATACCATAATCGACCGAATGGAAATAGACACAGATGAAAAAATGGGAAAACTATACGACAAGTGTTTGAAGCATATTGAAAACTCTGCATTTAAATATGGAGTTTTTAAATTTGAACTTTGCTTCAAGGGCGTTAAGACAAAAATTTTTGAAATGTATTTTACAGTCAACTCTTTGGAACTGGAATGTGACAATGTGAATGAATACACAAAAGACCCCCAAATGCCAGAAGGCTTTAAGCTGAAATCTTGGCGCGATTATTCAGCAGATAAATACAGAGAATTTCGATACAATGTAAAACATGGAAGAGAAAACGAACAAGCAAAGCCGTTTTTGACCCCAACGACAATTTGCTTGAATTTGGACAAAGAATTTCCGGAAATTGTGAAATTTGTGGTTGAGCAAGGCTATTTGTCAAATGAAGAAATCTCGAAAAACTTTCAACTTGGTTTTTGGAGAAGACACAATGTTTTGATGCAACTTATTGGACTTGGCTTTGTAAATGATGAGTGCGACCTTGGCCCAGGCAAAAGAAGCATTTTTATCACAAAAGAAGACTATGACATAATTTTTAAATCAAAAAAATAAGGAGAAAAAGTATGCGTTTAAGTTTATATCAGGGCACATCTATGACCATGAGATACGCACATAGAAAATATGACCCATCTACATTATCAAATGTAGAAAAAAATTTTTTAATAAATAAATACAAAGATGATGCTAACATGTTAGAAAGAATACAAAAAAGTTGTGCGTTACCTGAAAATAAAAAATACAAGAAAAAGAAAAACAATAAAGAAGAATTAAAAATTTATAATAAAATAAATCAAAGGCATGAAACGGCCTGGTATAGTGTTCAAGATAGATCGAACGAAATTGCTCTTCAATGTTTAAAAAATATTGGGAAAACTGGGAAATAGTATGGATGAAAATATATGGTTTGGGATTGGAGCTCTAGCTTTTTTCATCTTGGTCTTTTTAACATACATAACCTACGACAATAAATTAGAAAAAACGAAGGCAGCGTTCCGCGAAGCGAATAAAAAATTCTATAATATGGCAGAAGGTGTATTTGCGGTTCAAACAAATGGTAAAAAAATAAGAAAATGGGACAAAGAACACATAATAGATTATATTATAAATGAAAATGCACAAGAGCTAATTGCTGAACTAAAAATCTACAATGATTTGAAAGTTTGGTGGCAAGAAACTATGCCCAATATAAAAAGAGAAATATTTGCGTTGATAGAAGACGAATCAAATAGTTTGCTATTGTTAAAATGGTTTTTTACAAACAATGCAAAAAAGCAGATAAATGAAATTTGCGAAAAATATAACCCAGAGAAAATTAAATTTCATTTAGTGACTTATACTTATTATGAAGAAGGCGAAGAGCACTACGATCCGTCAACAGGAATGAGAATAACAAGTGGTTCAACACTACCTAGCGTTACTTTTAGTTACGATATTACACCAGACGAATTATATGATAGGATTCAGTTTTTATCACAATTTGACTTTTCTATAACACACTATCAATATAATTATAAAAATCAAAGAGCTCTTATGACGCCGGAACTTCGTTGGCAAGTAATAGCTCGAGATAAATCAACTTGTCAAATTTGTGGTAAGCATTGCAACTATACTGAAATTGAAATAGACCATATACAGCCTATTTCAAAAGGTGGCAAAACAGTTTTATCTAATCTTCAAGTTTTGTGTGTAAATTGTAATCGAAGAAAGAGTAATAAATGGTTAGATTTATGTCATTTAACCAAAGAAGATTTTAATCAGGGAAGAACAGATGAATATTATAATGAAGAGAATTGTCTTCAAACAAGAAAATCAAATCATCAATATTCAACAAAGAAAAATTCAAAAAAATATTATGATACAACAAGCAAAAAAGACAATTCTAAGATAAAATGGATTGAAGTAGAATCTACGAATGTTAAACAAATTTATTATAGTTTTCAAAAACAAAACTTATATGTTATGTTTAGAAATAATTCTATTTATGTTTATTATAATGTTGAAAAATCTTTATTTATGGAATTTTTAACAGCCCCATCAAAAGGTATTTTTGTAAGGCAAGAACTAAAACCATTTCAATACAAAAAAATTGAAATTATTGATGTCGAAGAATAATTTTTTTACTTAACAACAAAAACTTTTAAAAATTTTGATACAAATTTGTTTTTTCTATGTTATTATGATTGTTGTAGGGTTATAACGCGGTTTTTTTTGAAAAAAGGAGATGAAAATGAAGGATAAATTTAAAAATTCGCTTAATTCAAAGGAGAACAAAAACACAAATAAAAAAGTTGAAAAAGACAAAAAGTTGTTCCCATAGCTTATGGACAACAGCGATGATTTAACTTTGGAAGAGACCGTCGATATTGAAGAACTTTTAGAAGATGATTAAAAGGAGAAAGGAATGGAAAACAAATTTATTACAGAAGCAGAGATGTGCAGAAGAGACCCTTGGCTGCCAGAAGCACTTATGTTCGTTGCATACTTTATGGATGTACAAGCGGAGCAGTTGTCTAAAAGTATGAATATAGACATTGCCCATGCGGAGAAACTCATTGAACTTCTTGAAGAATATGGCTTTGTAAAAACTGAAAAAGGAAAGAAGATGTTGACTTTCACTCAACAGGAATATTTGGAGAAATACAGTTGTTCTTTGCAAGTTTTGGAAAGTCTTTTTGGGAAACAAATAAAGACGATAGATGAACTTGCGGAGATTGATGCACTTTTGCCGGATGCGTTGCGACTTGCGGTTGAACAGAAAAATATTTCAATTACAATGATGATGCGAAAATTTGGAGTAGGCTATCCGCGCGCTGCAAAAATTATTGATTATATGGAAGAAAAAGGCTATATTTCTCCATCTAACGAGAAAAATGAGAGAACTGTCTATGTAAAAACGGAAGACTTTGAAGATTTGTCCAAATTTTCTGGAAAGACACCAAAAAGAGAATCATTTTTTACTGATGACCAAAAAACAATGCTGAAAGAGCATCAAAAAGACTTTAATCTTGATGGAATTCAATTTTTAGACGAAAATGGGAAATCATTAGACGCGGACAAGTGCAAGCACATAAAGGACATTATGCTTGAACAATTTTGCGGAATTGGAATTATTTGCATGGAAATTCAAGACGCAGAAATTATTTTAAAGAAAAACAACAATGTTATACACTGTAAAACCTTTGAAAATCCAACTGCGGAAAACTTGCAAAACTTTGTTGACAGCAATAAAATTGATTCGGCAATTGTTCTGTATGAAGTCAACCCAAGCACATCCGTTATGAGCATATATTCACTGTTTCCAAAGATTGAACTTGCATATTTTGCAGTTTGCACACCACTGCCAACAATCAAAGATGTTACAGTGAACATTCTCTATTAAGCACAAAAACAAAGGAGAAATGATGGTTGTTGAATATAATTGTCGATATGATAAGGAAATTAAAGATTTGTTTGTTGAGTTGCAGGAATATATTGCAAGTATTGACAAAGAAGGCTTTAATATTGTGACGGCAAATTATGGGGAAGAGTATTTTAAAAAGACATTTCAAGAGATTGAAAAACATAACGGAAAGATGTTTTTATTTGAAGAAAATGGGAAAATTGTTGGGCTTGTTGTTGGATTGATTCATGAAGAGTCTTTTGAATGTGGATTTCATGCGCCAAAAAGGGGCGAGATAACAGAACTTGTTGTTTCAAAAAATTGCAGGGCAAAAGGCTATGGCAAACAACTTTTGAACGAGATGGAAAAACACTTGCAAAAGAAAGGTTGCAAAAATATCATTATTGGTGTGTTTGGCTACAACAATCATGCAATTGAGTTTTATGAAAGAAACGGCTATCACACCAGATTTATTGATATGACAAAAAACTTATGATTTATTAGGGAGAATTATATGAATTTTCAAATTACAAAAAAATTTCCGAGCAACGAAGAATACAACGAATTGTTTGAATCGGTTGGTTGGGGAAATAGAGATAATAAAAAAATTGACCAAATAAGAGAATATAATGTCTTTGCAGTATCAGTTTACTTAAAAGATAAAATTATTGGCATGGCTCGAGTTGTTGGTGACGGCTGTTATTATACAGTTTATGATGTGGTTGTTCATAAAGACTTTCAGGGGCAGGGAATTGGTGCAATATTGATGAATTCAATTGTAGATTGGTATAAAGAAATAGAAGATGACGATACTTATCTATATCTTGGTGCATCATACAACAGAGAAAAATTTTACGAAAAATTTGGCTTTGTGTCACGCCCCTATGGGCATATTGGAGCAGGCATGAAATATGACCCAGAATTTAAAAAGAGTATGACTATGCATTGCTAGACAAAAATCTATTTTATTCTTGGGTGTATAGTGATGGTTTAAGAGAATAAGTGTAATAATACATAGATTAAATTTTCGATTTTATTTGACAAATTTATGTTTCTTTTGTAAAATCATTTTAATGAACATTTTTTAGGGGGAATTTATGAATCCACAATTGTTTGGTTGGCAACATTTTACATATCTGGCTGTTGTGACAGTTATTGGGGTTGCGGTGACAGTGCTTATCAAATTGTTCTGCAAAACAGACAAATCTCTTTCTATTGCAATCAGGATTTATTCGCTTTTTCTTTTGTTTTGGATTGTCATGAACAGAGCCCTTATTGCAATAAACACAAAAAATCCTTTAAGATTTTTGCCAGACTCGTTTTGTGGAACGATGAGTATGTGTTTGTCCTTTGTTGGACTTTTTGCTAAAAAAGACTCTAAACTTTTCCACTGGATTGTTTATTGTGGACTTTTGGGCGGATTTTTGACATTGATATATCCAGACTTTCTTCCACAACATCCATCTATTTTCTATCTTCCAACTATTTCTGGGCTTATGCACCACACGGTTGCTTTATTCCTTTGCGTGACAATCATTGCAACAGGCTATATGAAAATTTCAATCAAACGTTGGGTTTATCTTCCTGTTGGGCTTGCTTTTGAAATGGTCTATGGGCTTTTCCTTATCACAGCACTTAAATTTAGTGATGCGCTTGTGATTTATGCTCCACTTATTGAAGGAACTCCATTTACGTGGTATTTCACTGGATTTCTTTTCCTTATTCTTCATCTTATTGTTCTACTCACGGTTGAATTTGTTAGATTGAAAAAGAATGGTGGAAAAGTTATGCCTGTTTTAAAAGCACAATTTAACAAGTTAAGAAATTATTACAAGTCACCAAAAGAAGTTGTTGATGTAAATGCTCAAAATGACAATGCAAACTTGGAAATTGACCACAAGGATTAAAATTTACATATTAAGTCAACAAAAAAGGCCATCTATTTTCATATAGATGGTCTTTTTCACATGATTAACAAAATGGGTTATTCAACAATATAAGGATTAAAAGTTGTATAGGAATCATATCCCGCTTTTCTTAAACTTTCCAAAATTACAACAGCATCAATATAATCAGGTTTTTCTACCGAATAAGCTTCTTTGATTTTCTTTGTTGTGTAATCTCTCCAATGAAGTTCTGTTTCTTTGCCTGTTTTCAAATATTCAACAACTGCATTAAACCAATCTTTATCCAAATTGTAAAGTGTTGGCGCATAAATAGTTGATTGTGAGTGTGACATAGGCTTTTCTTTATATTTCAAAAGCAAGCTGTAAAACTTACCAAAATCCATTTTCTCTTCCACAAGTTCGCTCATCAAATGGTCGGAGAAATCTTTGTTTTCGACAAGTTGCTGTTCATATTTAGCAATTTTTAAAAGCGAAGAAACTTCTTTATCTTCTGTAAGTTCCGTCAGGCTAACATCTGGCTCGCTAAAATAAACGTGCATAAATGTTTCGCCTGCGTCTTTTTTAAGGTTATTCAAAAGTTTTTGTGCTTCGCCAAATTCTTTGTTTTTACGCAAAAGGTCAATACATTGCAGTGTGAGATGCCCATTTTCATCTTTCTTAAGATTTTTCATTAAGTTTTTGACAGCAAGTTGTCTGTATTTATCAGCATTTTTGCTGTCTTTGTTATCTTCAAAAACCCAAGATGCTGCCAAGTATAATCTGCCTGCTTCAACAGACTTTTTGTCTTGTTCATTTACCATGGCGACCGTAATGTATTGTTTTGCCTGTGCGTCTAACTTAGACTTTGCAAGAGTTTTATATTCTGCACTTTCCATAACCGTTTTTGCACTTTTGCTTTTTTCTGAAATATCAAAATTGCAGTAATGGCAGTTGGGGCAAACTTGCATATGGAGATTAACTTGTCCATTGTCAAATCTTGTGTCTAAATGGCGCGTTCCGCCAAACACATGAAAACTGCGAATAACTTCTTGTTTGCTTTCAACTCCGCAATTTACACATTTTAACATCACATCTATTATTCTCATTTTATTTTTCCTTTTTTATTCGATTTCGTCAAAGTGCATTATGTAATCAACTTGCTCTGGAAAACATCTTATATTGTTTAAAATACAAAGCGCTTCGAGATAATCACATTTAAACTCTTTTTCGATTTCTTTGGTTGTCAAATATGTTTCTTTAAGAACGATTTTAACACCATTTTCAATGTAGTTGACAGCAGCAGAATAATATTGGTCATTGAATTGATGAATTATTGGCCCAATCAAAGCTCTTTTTTATAATTCGCGTCTAAAACACGAATAAGCGATGTTTGTAGTTTTTCAAGTAAAAGTCGTTTCTATATTATTCTTTTACCTTGACATATATTGATGGTGTCCGTGTGATTTTTCTAAATCTTTCTTTGCTTGCATATGGACTGCGTTGATTGTTTCAATTTCTTGTTGCAAAGCAACTATCACAGCTTCATCTTGTCCACTTTTTTCTGCGTTTAATAATTTGTCCTTTTTGAAATCAGTAAAATATTGGGCGACCCCATCATCTGCCTTTATTCGGTTGCTTGCATAATCAAAAGCATCTGCGGTGTTTTCCACTGCATGACAAACAACTTCAATGTCATCTCCATATTTTCCACTGACATAGCCTAAAAACGTTCCGTCTTTTTTCACTTCTTCGATAACTTCGGCTCTTGACATTGATAATGCAGTAAAGAAAGTTGGATCACCATCTTTGTCCTTTTCATCATCTTCTTCAAAAAACTTTCTATGTTTTTCTTCTGTTTCACGAAAAAAATCTGGATCTTCTTCAAACGAAGGCTCTTGCTCTTCAATTTCTTCAAAAAATTTTGCTTCTTTATCTTCCATATATATCTCCTTTTATTTATTATAACATATTCTTTTTTTATTTTGCAAATATTGGGGCTGTGATTGTTTAAAATTTTATTACGGCTCTTTGAAGGTAATTCAAGCCATCTTATTTGATTTAATAAAACAAATTTGCTATAATGTTGTATATGGCGATTAGGAAAACTAAAAAACTTTACATAGCGTGTTTATTATTGCTTTTTGCAATAAGCATTTTTAGTGTTGGAATTTATAATCTAACAAATGTTTCTGCAAGTGCATCTATTCAAGAAATTTTTAATGAAGAAGCTCCACTAAACCTTCAAGAGCTTCAAAGTGCAAGTGACGGTCAACTTGACTATTGGGCAAGTCATCTTGATAAGTTTGATGGAAGGCGTTTTGACATTGTTACGCCAGCCAGAAATCAAAGCCCATCAAAGATTTGTTGGGCTTATGCGACAGTGGGTGCTGTTGAGTCAAACATTTTGCGTAAAGGAATTGATGAAAATGCCAGTATAACTAATCTTGATTTAGATGAAAGAGTGTTAGCATATTCCCGCTTTAGTAGAGATGGGCTTCACGATCCACTATATTTAACTACAGAAGATGCGACTGCCGTTCAAATGTGGAACTTAGGAGATAAAGGTTATAATGCATACGAAGCTATGACAGAAGGGTATACGCTGGTAAACCAAAACAACTCTCTTGATGTGAATGACTTTGATGCTATAAATAGCGAACTTATGCAAAGCCGATACTAT
>CANRCQ010000020.1 GCA_947629145.1 uncultured Clostridia bacterium | reverse complement strand
TTTCCTACATCGGCATTGACACCGGCAAAGCATATGCCGAAAAAATGGGAATAAATTTTGATGAAACAGACGACAGTTACGCGATTGCACTTGGTGGCATGACATATGGGGTGAATTTGAAAGACCTTGCAACCGCCTACACAACCCTTGCAAAAAGTGGGCAATTTTGTCCATCAACATTCATTCAATACATAGTCGATGGCAATAATAAACTTGTGTATATACATAAGCCCCAAAACAAAATGGTTTTGCGAGAAGATGCCGCCTATCTTATGACAAACATCCTTCAAGAGACAGCAAAAAGCGGCACAGCGCGAAAACTTGCCGACATCAAAAACACGGAAATTGCATCAAAAACTGGCACAGTTGGAAAGAAAAATTCAAGCGGCAACACCGATGCTTACAACATCGCCTACACCCCACAAGAAACGATAGGTGTTTGGATGGGAAGCCTTAAAAACACTCCGCTTTCCATTGCTGGCGGAAATCAACCGACCGAAGCGGTGCGTTCGTATATTGAAAAACAAAGTTATGAAAACATAACATTTTCTGTGCCGTCATCCGTCACAAATGTGGACATTGACACTTTGGAACTTGAAGAAAATCACAGGCTTGTTCTCGCAAATCCATATTCGCCAGACCGTTACAAGAAAAGTGCAATTTTTTCGCGTTTCAATCTTCCGCAAGACATCTCCACAAATTTCACGGAAGAGCCAACTGTTGACGCGACTGCGATTGTCGAAAACAATCAAATTGTTGTGAACTTAAATCCGCACAGACATTTAAAATATGAGATTTTCAAAAATGATATAAAAACTCAAACTATCACAGAAAAAAGCCAGCCACTCGCACTTAGGCTTGCCTTTAAAGAAAAAGAATGTGACATAAAAATTGTCGCATCCTATGCATCAAACTCCAATCACTCCACAACAAAAACCTTCCACTTAAAACGTCAAGAGAAAAAGCCAAAAGAAAAGTGGTATATCTAAGATTTTACTTCGCACTTTGCCCCATCTTTGAATGTTGAAACTATCTTTGCCGTTACAATTTGCCCAACTTTAAAGTCCCCTTGAAGATAGCATTTTATGTAATTTTCGCTGTAACCTTCAAAATAATTTCCGTTTTTCTCTTCAATCAAAACATTAACAGTGTCATTTTGCAAGATAAATTCTTCCTTCAAATGTTGTCCAAGTGCGGAAAGTTTTTTAAGACGCTCTGCCTTGACTTTTCCAGACAAATCTTTATACAATTTTGCGGCTGCCGTGCCGTCACGCTTTGAATAAGGGAAAATATGAAGTTGTGAAAACTTCACTCTACTGGCAAATTTCAATGTTTCTTCAAAATCTTCGTCAGTTTCAGTTGGAAAGCCCACAATAATATCTGTTGTAATGCCTGCTTTTGGGAAAACTTTTCTTATCTTTTCAACACTTTGTGCAAACTCTTCACAAGTGTAATGCCTGTTCATCTTCTTTAAAACTCTATCACAGCCGCTTTGAAGTGAAAGATGAAAATGCGGACAAAAGTTTTTGACAGATGCAAGTTCTTTCAAAAAATCTTCGTCAATCAAATTGTCTTCCATGCTTGAAAGTCTAAGTCTTTTTGAAAATTTGTCGCACTCTTGCAAAAGTCTTCCAAGGCCCTTTTTGCCGTCAATTTCAAAGGCGGAAACATCAATTCCCACAAATACAATTTCCTTCACACTGTCAGGAAGATTTTCAACTTCATTTAAAATATTTTCAAGTTTTCTTGACCTGCTTCGCCCACGAAGATAAGGAATTATACAATATGTGCAAAACTTGTCGCACCCATCTTGAATTTTAATAAAAGCGCGCGTTTTAGTCTGTTTGGAAAAAAGTTCCTCTTCATAGTCCTTTGGAAGTTCAAAAATCTCCTTTCCAACATTTTCAAGTTCGTCTAAAATTTTTTTCTTAGATGCCACACCTTGCACAAAAGAAACCCCATGCCCTTCAAACTGCATGGGTTTGTTTTGACTTGCACAGCCAATCACAAAAATCTTTGCGTTTTGGTTAAATTTCCTTGCACGTTCAATCATTTGGCGGCTTTTTTTCTCCGCTTCATTTGTGACAGCGCACGTGTTAATTATGTAAGCATCCGCCTTTTCAAGTTTGTTTGTCGCAGTTATTCCGCGTTTTTCGAGTTCGTAAACAAGGGCATCGCTTTCGTATTGGTTGACCTTGCAACCCAAAGTTAAAACAGCAACTTTCATCAATTTTCACTCAAAACAGAAACAAGCCCCATCATAACGACAGATGCCGTTTCACATCTATAAATTCTAGACCCAAGGGAGATTGAAGTTGCCCCTGCATCAAGGAATTTTTCTTTTTCTTTTTGTGAAAATCCGCCTTCACTTCCAACAATGATTGCGATATTTTTGCAATTTTTAAGATTTGGGAATTTCACCCCCTTGTCCGTTCTTTCGTTTGCAAAAAGCACAACATCAAAGTCTTTAAAACTGTCCACAACCCCCTGAACATCAAGCGGTTTTCCAATCTCAGTTGGAATGCTTCTTTCACACTGTTTGCAAGCATTGATGGCAATGTTGTTAAGCCTGTCCATTTTGCTGTCAGTCACTTTTGCAATGACAAATTCGCTTGTGAAAGGCACAACTTTTGAAATGCCGATTTCAGTGGCTTTTTGAACGATAAATTCAAACTTTTCACGCTTTGTTATGGCTTGGAAAATGACAATATTCTTTTTTGGATTTCCAGTGCAAAGCCTTTTTCCGTTGACTTTGCAAACTGCTTCGCGTTTTTGATAACTTTCAATTTCGCACATATAGTCGTTTTCATCGCCAACAGAAACAATAATCTGTTCGCCAACAGGAAGCCTAACTGCGTTTTTCATGTGGTTCATTTCTTCGTCACAAACAATAATTTTTTCGCCATTAAATTTTCCAAAAAATCTTCTCATAACACACTCCTAAATAGATTTTACATCAACCGCATTTTAAAATGCAACAAAATTTACATAAAATTACTGTTGTGGAACTTCGCCGAGTTCAACTTTTTCAACATTATATCCATCTTTTTGCGTTTTGATATTCAAATTTTCAATAAATAATGTGGCTTTAAAGTCTTTTTCAGCCTCGCTAAGCGCCATTTTCAAATCTTCGCTTACACTTAAATCCAAGTTTTTAATAGGTGTTTTCAGTGTAACGTTTTTCGCTGTTTTTTCGCCACGTGCAACACTGATAATATCCACAATATCATCGCCAAGTTGAACTTCTTGTTTGAAATCAAATTCAAATGGCAAAATTTCTGTCAAGTGAATTGATTTTTCTTTTTTATATAATTCTTGATAGATTTCTTCCGTGATAAATGGGAAATAGATAGAAAAATCTTGCAAAAGTTTATACAAAATCATGTAAACAGTTTTCTGTCCAGAATATCTTGCTTCCGCGCCAAATTCTTCCGGACGATAAAGTCTGTGTTTTACAATTTCAATGTAGTTGTCACAGAAATTCCAGAAAAACTTTTCCAAATGATTGAGCGCAAGCCCAACTTCATATTCGTCAAGATATTTCAAAAAGCCCCTTTCCATCTCTTGAAACTTGCCCAAAATCCAACGGTCAATAAATTGATAGTTATCAAATTTCTTGTCTTCAAAATCAGCAAGGTGCATTTCAATAAACTTTGCAACATTCCAAAGTTTGTTGACAAGTTTGCGCCCACGAAGAAAGGTTTCTTCACTGAAAATAACGTCTGTTCCAAGCCTTCCAGAGCCAGCCCAATATCTTATGACATCTGCCGAATATTCTTTGATTAAATCAAGCGGTTCAACCTTGCTGTTACCCTTGCTTTTAGAGATTTTTTCGCCCTTGCTTGCCATAATAAAGCCGGAAATCATAACATTTTTCCATGGAATCATGCCAAAGTGATAAAAACTTTTTACAATCGTGTAAAAGTCCCAAGTGCGAATAATTTCGCTTGCATTAGAACGCAAACTCATAGGCTTTAAAATATCTTCAAAGTTCTCTTTTTCGCCATATCTCATGTTGATAAGCGGTGTGACAGAAGATGTTGCCCATGTGTCCATAACATCTGTTTCTGGCACAAATTCGCTGCATCCACATTCACACTGACTGATTTTAGGCTTGTCAACAAGCGGATTTACTGGCAAATCTTCTTCGCGTGCAAAGACAGGCTTTCCGCACTTTTTGCAATACCAAACTGGGAATGGAACGCCGAAATATCTCTGTCTTGAAATGCACCAATCCCACATGATGTTGTCAACCCACTCATTATAGCGGTTGTGCATATGGGCTGGGTGCCAAGTGATTTGATTTCCCATTTCAATGAAATCTTTTTTGTGGTTCATAATGTCAATAAACCACTGCTTCATAACGGCATATTCAACTTCTTTTCCGCAACGTTCATGAGTTTGAACTTCGTGTTCAAGTTCTTCGATTTTCACAACGCAACCTGCCGCCTGCAAATCTTCAACAATCTTGGCGCGTGCTTCCTTGATTTTAAGTCCACCATAATTTGGAACACTGTCTTTTATTCTTCCATTGTCGGTGAAGATATGTTTAAGTGGAAGATTATATTTTTTCCACCATTCAATATCCGTCTGGTCGCCGAATGTGCAGCACATAACCACGCCTGTCCCCTTATCAACAGCAACTTTTTCATCCGCCATAATTGGCACATTCACATTCACAACAGGAATTTTCGCTGTTTTGCCGATGAGATGTTTATGCTTTTCGTCATTTGGGTTCACAAAAACGCAAACTATTGCAGGCAAAAGTTCCGGGCGAGTTGTTGCAATTGTAAACACTTCGCCATCTTCAACAGTTGTAAAATTCACATAATTGAATGTAGTTTTAATAGTTTTTGTTTCAAGTTCTGCCTGTGCAATGGATGTCATACACTCGTTGCACCAAAGCGCCGGTGCTTCTTTATGATAAACGTGTCCCTTTCTTACAAGGTCAAGAAAGGACTTTTGGCTTATCTTAATTGTGGATGGGCTGACAGTTTTATATGCTATGTTCCAGTCGGTTGAAACACCCATTTTTGAAAACAAGTCTTTAAAATCTTTTTCGTATTTATCTGTTGTTTCATAGCAGAGTTTAGAGAAGTTTTCTCTGCCAATTTCGTGGGCTTTTTTGCCTTGTTCGCGTTCTACAAGTCTTTCACTAGGAAGCCCATTGTCGTCAAAGCCAAAAGGATAAAAGATGTTGTATCCCCTAAGTCTTTTATATCTTGCAATCATTTCCGTCTGTGAATAAGAGAAAATATGCCCAATATGAATTTTCCCATTCACGGTTGGTGGCGGAGTGTCAATAGAATAGACAGGCTTGTTGCTGTCTTTGTCGAATTTGTAAATTTCTTCTTCCTTCCAATAGTCTTGCCATTTTTGTTCTTTTTCTTGTGCATTATATTTTTTATCTAACATTTTGTCCCCTTTAAAATAAACTAAATTCATTATATCACAACGCACTTAAAATTGCAAAGAAAAACGCACATAATAACAATTTTTTAGAAATTACATACGCTGAAAATGTAAGGAGGAAAAATGAAACTATTCAAAAAAATAGGAATTTTAAGTCTTGCTTGCATCATGTTTGTCGCAACCGCCATATTCAGTTTTGGCTGCTGCGGACAACGTGATTGGAATGAAATTCGCTTAAACGAAGTGACTCACAGCATCTTTTATGCCCCACTTTACATTGCCATGACAGAAGGATTTTTCTCAAACCAAGGAATAAGTGTAAGCCTTACAAATGGTGGTGGCTCTAACGTGTCCATGAATGCCCTTTTGTCTGGGTCTGCAGATGTGATTTTAGCAGGGCCAGAAACAGTTGTTTACACACAAAAAGAAGGCATAAGTGATGCCCCAGTTGTGTTTGGGCAACTTACAACCTGTGACGGCTCTTTCATCGTGTCTAAGGAAAAAATTGAACATTTCACATTAGACAACTTGAAAGGCAAATCAATCATAGGTGGAAGACCAGGCGGAATGCCAGCCATGACATTAAACTACATTCTTGAAACACGTGGCTACAAAATAGGAAGTGGCGAAGATGAAGTCAACATTAGAAATGATGTGGATTTCAACTCAACTGCAAGTGTTTGGGCTGGAGATAGCAGCATTGATTTTTGCGCTTTGTTTGAACCAGTTGCAACAACAACTGCCAAACTCAACGAAAACTATCAAGTTGTTGCAAGTTTGGGAGAACTTTCAGGAAGAATCCCATACACCTGCTTTGCTGCAAGGGGAAGTTATCTTGCAAACCACACTGCTGTTGCGGAAAAATTCATAACTGGCGTTTTAAAAGGCTATCAATTTATCAAAAACAACACAGTGGAAGTTGTTGCAACCGCCCTTATGAAATCCTTTGAAGGCATGACAAAAGAAGAGATGATTGTGGCTGTTGAACAATACAAAAAAATTGGTGCCTGGAGCGAAGACATGATTTTAACTCAAGAAAGTTTTGACAACTTAATGAATGTTTTACTTCATGCAAAGACAATTGACAGCGCTTCAAATTGGGCTGATGTTGTTGACAACACTATTCCATCAAGACTTAAACCTGTCGCATAAACACAGGGCATATTGCCGCATCTATGATGCGTAACGTGCCAAAGGCACGAAAAAAAAGACGAACAAAAGTTCGTCTTTTTTGCAATATGCCCAATTAACGTTTTGAGAACTGAGATGCTTTTCTTGCCTTTTTAAGACCGTATTTTTTACGTTCTTTCATTCTTGGGTCACGAGTCAAGAATCCTGCGTCTTTAAGTTCTTTTCTGTAAGTTTCGTTTGATTTAACAAGCGCTCTTGCAATGCCGTGGCAGATTGCCCCTGCCTGACCTGCAATTCCGCCGCCTTCAACGTTTACAACAACATCGAATTTGTCGGCAGTTGAAGTGAGAGCGAGTGGCTGTTTAGCAATCAAGATAAGAGTATCTCTTTGAAGATAAGTTTCAATATCTTTTCCGTTAACTTCGATTTTGCCATTTCCAGCGCAAAGTCTAACCCTTGCGATAGACTTTTTTCTTCTTCCAGTTGCAACAAAGCAACCTGTTTTAGTTTGTTTTTTCTCAGCCATTATTTTCTAACTCCTTTTAAAACAACTGCTTCTGGGTTTTGTGCTTGTTGTTTGTGATTTTCATCCTTGTAAACATGAAGTCTTGTGATTTGTTTTCTGCCAAGAGATGTTTTAGGAAGCATACCCTTAACGGCCTTTTCAATAACCTTTGTAGAGTCTTTTGCCATGAGAGTGTCATAGCCAACTTCTTTAAGACCACCGATGTAGCCAGTGTGCCAACGCATAGTTTTTTGTTCTAACTTTTTGCCAGTGAGAACAACTTTGTCGCTGTTGATAACAACAACGAAATCCCCAGTGTCAACGTGTGGGGTGTAGATTGTTTTATTTTTACCAGTTAAGATGTCGGCAACTTGGCTTGCAAGTCTTCCAAGTGGCATATTTGCTGCGTCAACGATATACCATTTTCTTTCGACAGTCGCTGGATTTGCCATGTAAGTTTTCATTATTTTCTCCTTAAAAAATATGTTTTTGGCTTAAAATACGATTTTTTATGGGGCTAACAATAAAAATCGCCTTCAAGCAAAGACGAATATATTTTACTTATTTAAGTGGAGTTTGTCAAGCATTTAAGCGAAATTTTCCAAAAAAATTAGCCAGCATAGCTTTTTGCCATGTTGTTGTGAGAAATTCTCTCTGCTGCAAGCGCAATTCTGTTGTGAGAAATAAGTTGAGAATACAAACTTTTTTTGTCATTTTCTTGCAGTAAATTTATAATAGAAGAAAAAGTTTTGTTGTAGGCTTTTGTGAACGCATTCCCTTTTTCAACATCATTTAAAAATGCGTTTTTCTCAAATTTTTCCTTTGCCCCCTTGTCCAAACAGTCTGTTGGAAAAGGCACAAGTTCGTTTAACATATTTATGCACGCATAGTCACTGCCGCCTGCACAAGCCTGCACTTTTTCAAGGCAGTTTCCAAGCACTTTTTTCTTTAAAGGCAAAAAGTCTTTTCCCCCTTCAATTTCCTTTAAAACAGTTGGCAATTCTTCCGTGAAAAACGCAGGAACTTTCTGTCCAGCACTTTTCAAAAGAAGCCTGTTATACTTGCTTATAAGATAAATAAAGTTAGAACGCGCCGTGTTTATATCAACTTTTTTTGTGGCACAAACCATGCCGTTTTTATCGAAATCAATTTCATCGAAAAAATGTAAAAAGCCCATTTTTTTCTCCTTAGTGTATGTTTAGATTATAGCACAAGGATTTTAATAAACGCAAATGATTTTTGCATATTTATTCATAAATTTTTATTTTTATTGATTTTAGAAACATTTATACTCTGTTTTGAGTTTGTCAACTTCGGTGTAAATGTCGTCAAACATGGTTATTTTAAGGCTTTTGTGAACCTTTTCCCTTTGCCACTGTTTTATGTTGTAGATATGAAATCCAAACGGCAAAAAGAAGACAATTCCCTTGCAAAAATGTTTTATCACTGTGTCACTTTTGATTTTTCTTTGCTCGTTAAAGCGGAATGGAAGATATTTTTTCTTGCCATATTTGTTAAGCGCAGTTTGGTCTGGCATAATCATCTTTTTGCGATTGACCATATTTCTGCATTTTTCAAAAAGCCCATCTTCTTTCATATGCTTTATGTTTAACAACAAAACTCCCGCATTGCAATAGGTCGGCCTTATCCAAAATCTCCCCATATAATCCTTGCACGCAGCAAAATCATAGTCTGTCACATCCACATCATAAAGTTGTTTTATATCACTGCAAGACATTGTATCAATATCGATATATATAAGTTTATCTGGAACATCCGGCAAAAAATCAATCAAAAGTCTTAAAAGAGTATATGGTGTGTAGCCATTTTCGTGATTTTTTCCGTTTCTAAGATGTTGTTTATAAAGTTCCGTCACATCCCACTTCACAACTTTGCTTTTGTTGTTTTTCTTTTTTACAACCTTATCCAAGATTTCCATCTGCTGGTCTGTAAACGGCAAAAAATTAGGGTTATCTTCGTGTAAATCCATGGTTAAAATATAAACGCAAAGTTCTTCTTCACTGTATTTTGCAAGTGACATAACAGACATCAAAAGTCCTTCAAATATCTTACGATTTCCACTAAAACAAACAGGAATCATTAAAACAATTCTCCTTTTTACAATAATTATATATTAGCACAACATTTATAGTTTTGTCATGCAATTTGTCGATATTTTAAAAATTATTTAATAAAAAAAGAAGACTTTTTATTTGTCTTCTTTTTTAGAAACTTCTTCTGCTTCTTTTTCAATGTCAGTTTTCTTTTGTTTTTTCTCTTCTTTTTCAGCAAGTTTTCTTTTTTCCGCTTCCGCCTTTTCTTCGGCTTCACGAGCGATTTCTTCGTCACTTTTGAAAACGGTGTAGATTGCGTAAGCATCAACTGTAAGATAACTTTTTGTTTTTCCACCAGTTTCAATGACAACTTGCTTTTTAGAATCATCAAAACGAAGTTCAGTTATTGTCCCATACACCCCACTTGTGGTGAGAATTTTGTCCCCAACCTTAAGTGAATTTGTCTGTTCTTGAATTTTTTGAGTTTCTCTTTTGTTTCTGGCATTCATCAAAATTACCATCACAATCAAAAGCAAAACAATAATTCCAACAAGAACATAGTTCCAAACATCATTCGCCGCAAGTAACATACTCATAAAAACACTCCTTTTTAAAGTAAATTTCCAAATACGAGTAAAACACCAATAATCAAAAGTGGCAGCATTATTTCGTTAAACCCCATATGAAATTACTCCTTTTATCTTAACATAAATTCTACCACATTCCAAACAATTTTTCAATATAATTTAAAAAATTTGTCAAGTTTTGTCGATTAGTTTAGTTTCTTAGTTTTAATCTCTTCTTGAAGCCTAGCTAAAAAGTCATCAAGTTTAAGTCCGCTTTTGTTTTCAAAGCCACGGCCACGAATGGAGATTGTTTGAGATTTTTCTTCTTCATCGCCGACAATAATAAGATAAGGGATTTTCATAGACATTGCTTCACGGATTTTATAGCCAACTTTTTCATTGCGGTCGTCAAGTTCTGTTCTAATGCCAGCATCAAGCAGTGTTTTGTTGATAAGAGCCGCATAGTCGTTGTTTCTTTCAGTGAGTGTCAAAACCTTAACCTGAACTGGAGCAAGCCAAAGTGGGAAAGCCCCTGCATACTTTTCAATAAGATAAGCAAGTGTGCGTTCATAGCAACCTATGCTTGTGCGGTGGATGATGTAAGGGCGCTTTTTAGAGCCGTCTTTATCTGTGTATTCCATTCCAAATTTTTCAGCAAGCATTTGGTCGATTTGAATAGTGATAAGTGTGTCTTCTTTTCCAAACACATTTTTGATTTGAATATCAAGTTTAGGCCCATAGAAAGCGGCTTCTCCAACGCCAATTTCATAAGGAATTTCAAGGTGTTTAAGGATTTTTTCCATAGTGTTTTGTGCTTCATCCCACTGCTCTTTTGTGCCAATGTATTTAGCGCGGTCGTTAGGGTCCCACTGAGAGAAGCGATATGATGCGTCTTCATAAAGTCCCAAGGTTTTAAGCATGAAGATGGCAAGTTCAAGGCAAGACTTAAACTCTTGTTCCAACTGTTCTGGTGTGCACATCAAATGCCCTTCGGAGATTGTAAATTGTCTTACGCGAATAAGCCCATGCATTTCCCCACTTGCTTCATTTCTAAACAGAGTGGATGTTTCGTCATATCTAAGTGGCAAATCTTTATAAGAACGCGCCTTGTTGAGATATGCCTGATATTGGAATGGGCAAGTCATAGGGCGAAGCGCCAAAACTTCCTTGTCTTTGCTTTCATCGCCAAGCACAAACATTCCGTCTTTATAGTGGTCCCAATGCCCTGAAATTTTATACAAATCACTCTTTGCCATAAATGGAGTTTTTGTGAGTTTCCAGCCGCGTCTTTCTTCTTCATCTTCCACAAAACGCTGCATAATTTGAATTATCTTCGCCCCCTTAGGCAAAAGAATTGGCAAGCCCTGTCCAATATAGTCAACTGTTGTGAAAAGTTCAAGTTCTCTTCCAAGTTTGTTGTGGTCACGTTTTCTTGCTTCTTCAAGCATAGTTATATGCTCATTCAACTGTTTTTTGTCAGGGAAAGCATATGCATAAATTCTTTGAAGCATTTTGTTTTTCTCGCTTCCGCGCCAATAAGCGCCGTTTACTGCATAGATTTTAAAGGCATAGTTTTGCAAATTTTTTGCACTTTCAACGTGTGGCCCACTGCAAAGGTCAAAAAAGTCATCCCCAGTGTAATAAATAGAAATTTCTTTGCCGTCTTCAAGTTCGTTTATGATTTCGCATTTATAAGGGTTGTCCTTAAAAAGTTTAAGCGCTTCCGCCTTGGAAACAACCTTTCTTGTAAAAGGCTCGCCCCTGTTTAAAATTTCTCTCATTTTTTTCTCAATAACTTCATAGTCATCTGGTGTCAAATTTTTGTCCAAGTCAACATCATAATAAAAGCCGTCATCAATGGCTGGGCCAATGGTGAGTTTTGTCTGTGGATAAAGTTCCATCAGTGCCTTTGCCAAGATGTGTGCAAGGCTGTGTCTTGCCATATGCAATTTCTCATTTTTTTCGTTCATAATTTTCTCCTTTTTTTTGGACAAAAAAATCGCCCAAATTCAAATGAATTTAAGGACGATTAACAAACCGCGGTTCCACCTTAATTGCACTATTTTAGTGCCACTTAATTTGTGTATTTTTTAAACGCAAAAGTGGTTTCACTCTTTCAACTTTGCCAAGGTTTTTCACCAACCAACCCTTCTCTGTGCGCATCATTGAATGCTACTTGTCTTTCACTGAAATACACAAATATTTTAGAATATTCAGTACAAAAAGTCAACACATTTTATCAAATTTTACTTCAAAACAGAAAATTTTTCTAAATTTTTGTTGTAGCAAATATTGACGCGCTCTTCAAAAATCTTGGAAAGGAACTTTGCTGTGTTGTTGTCAGTTTGGCAGAAAAGGTTGATTTTCTTTGGACAAAGTTCAATCAAACTTGACACAAGCGCTTCTTTTGAAAGTGTTGGGGCGGATTTAGTTTTGATATGAAAGCCATCATCTTCTTCAAACACATTTATCTCATCTTCCATCACTTCCAAGTTGTCAATCAAAAATCGCAAAAGGTCAAAAAATGCTTCTTGGCTTGTCAAATATTCCCCATTTTCATTTGCAAGCATAACAAGTTCGCCCCACTTATCTCGAAGTGATTTAAGTTTAAAATTATAAAAACTGTCCAAATGAAGATTTTTATCTAAAAGCAAATATTTTGAAATGATATACATATCTGTTTCCCTGTCAAAGTTTATAAGGGCTTTTTTAAAAGCGGTCATTGAGATGTTTTCATGAATGGGAAGGTGCAAGTTTTCAGTAAGAAATCGGTCTTTATAGAAATTGCAAACAGCCCTAATCACACAGTTTTCAATCACCACACTTGCCTTTTGTCTAAACTCCACTGGGCAAGCCCACAGAATAAAAAAACTGTCAAACTGTTCATAGCAAGTAACAACGGCAGAAAAATCCCCACGTTGCGATTTAAGGGTTTGATAAACAAACTTTGCGATGTCGATATTTTGCGATGCCACACATATGGAAAGTTCCCACATAAAAACTCCTTACAAAAAATATCATATGCGTTCAAAGAAAAAATACTCAAAAATTTTCTAATTTGTTTGACTTTTGCGCTTAAAATGAAGATAATATAATAAACAGGCTAATTCATAACGAAATGGAAAAGGAATAGTATATTATATGAAGAAAAAACTTTCACTTATGTTTTTATTTTTGTTGATAGTTCCTGTTGCAGCGCTATTTGGCTGTAATGAAGTTTCTTATTACAGTGTTGTTGCCCACGAAAGTTCATATCACGGCTCAACAATGGGTTCTGGAAGTTATGCCGATGGTTCAACCGTCACACTCACGGCTTCTGCAAAGGATGACAGTTATGTAATTGGTTGGCTTTATCAAAATTCGCTTATCATTTCAAATGACGGCACTTACACCATAACAAACACAGTGGAAAATGAAAAAGTTGTGAAAAGCACGCTTTCTTTCACAGCTTCATCCACAACCCAAGGCAACTACACCGCCCTTTTTGACGAAGAAAATTTACACTACACGCGTTTTTCCGGAGTGATGCTTTCAACTCAAGAAGACGCAACCCCAACAGACGAAGACGGATTTTCACAAGACTCACAAAATTTGCCTGTAAATTTGCCAAGTGTAAATCTTCAATTATATCAAGGCACAAACCCTTCACAAAATATCTACAATCAAGAAAGTTTAATCTTCAAAGAACAAGGCACAAAAGCATTAAAAATATCAGTGGAAACAAAAACTGCCCTTTGGCTTAAACCAGACAAAACCCCACAGCAAATATCTGCAACTTGCAATGTAGATAACGCACAATTTAACCTTAGAACAAACCTTTCATACAGGCAAACACAACCTTGGCCAAAGTCCGCTAACGGAATTGCAGCAAAAATAACCTATCAAAACAAAGAATATCAAATAACATTCCGCTTCACAAAATCTGGGCAAACTTATTATTTGACCCTTTTCTATGAAAATCTTAAATAGAATATTTTACAGATTTTAAATACAATCCACACGCTGGCATAGTTTGACCGGCGTGTTTTCTTTCGCCCAAAGTGAGCGCTTTTTCAACATCGTCAAAGGAAAGCGCACCCCGCCCAACATCCAAAAGTGTGCCAACAAAAATCCTGACCATATTATATAAAAAGCCATTTCCAGTGACGGAAAATTTGTAAATTTTTCCCACTTTTTTTATTTGAATATCAAAAATTTGTCTTTCAAAACTCGTCACTTGTGTGTCAGCGGCGCAAAAGCCCTTAAAGTTGTGTTTCCCTACAAGCATTTTTGCCGCCTTTTTCATTTTTTCTAAATCAACATCATATGGAAAATATGCCACAAGTTCGCTTTTAATTGCATCACTCACTCCGCCCACTTGCACAACATATTCATATGTTTTGATTTTTGCAGAAAAACGCGCATGAAAATCATCTTTTGCAAGCGAAATCGACATCACGCGCACATCACTTTGCAGCCTGTCATTAAGCGCGTTTTGAAGATTTTTAAGTGGAATATTTGTTTCAAGATGAAAGGATGCAACCTGTCCAAGGGCATGAACCCCCTTGTCCGTGCGGCCGCTTCCAAAAACTTCAACTCTTTCCCCTGTAATGGCGAAGATAGCATCTTCCAAGTCCCCTTGAACAGTTCTCAAATTCTTCTGTTTTTGCCATCCATAGAAATGCGCTCCGTTATAGCGCAAAACAATCTTTATATTTCTCATAAAAATATTTTAGCAAAAACTGACTAAAAATCCTAAGAAAAACAGCAAAAAATTTGACAAAATCCAAAAAAAAGTTTTAAACTTGTTTAAAAGTGAGGTCTTTATGAAAAAAGTTGTTGATGGCAACACCGCCGCCGCAATGGTGGCATACAAACTTTCTCAGGTCATTCCAATCTACCCAATAACTCCGTCATCCCCTATGGCAGAATACTGTGATGGCGAAGTGGCAAACAAAAAGCCAAATATTTTTGGAGAAATTCCAACCCTTGTTGAAATGCAAGCAGAAAGCGGTGCGGCTGGGGCGCTTCACGGAAGTTTGTGTGCAGGCGCTCTTTCCACAACTTTCACTTCTTCCCAAGGGCTGCTTTTA
>CANRCQ010000019.1 GCA_947629145.1 uncultured Clostridia bacterium | reverse complement strand
CCTTCTACTGTATCACTAGGGTCGCCTGTGCCAAGTTTCCATGTAGCTCCGTCTATTCCGTTATCTCCCTTGTCTCCTGCTGGCCCTTTCTCTCCGTTGGTCCCTTTTATTGAACCTACATCTGCCCAACTGCTGCCTTCATATCTGTATATCTCAAAGTTATCTTCGTCTAAGTAGTAATCCCCTGTCTTTGGATTTTGTACGTCTGCTCCTTCTGGCGCTCCGTTCCCAAAGTGCCATGTCGCTCCATCCTTGCCGTCTTGTCCTTTGTCACCGGCAATTCCTTGAATGTTTCCAACCAAAGACCAGTTTTTGTCACCTGTGCATCTGTAAATATCCCAAGTTTGTGAATTTAAGTATAAATCTCCTTCCTTTCCAGACACGTTGTCTTGTGGGTTTTGTGTGCCTACTGTCCAGCTTGCGCCTGCCGCACCTGGGTTTCCTTGTTGCCCAACTTCACCTTGAATATTTCCTACATATCCCCATTCGCCTGCTTCTTTTTTATACAAATCCCATGTTGTGGAGTTGAGATAGAAATCTCCATCCTTGCCTTTAACACCTGATTCTGGCAGGGTTGGGTTTAAATCTCCAACTTGCCATGTCGCACCATCACTGCCTTTAAGGTTCGCTTTTTTAAGCCAACTGCCATTTGGTTGCTTTTCATAAAGGTCTCCAGAATCAACATCTATATACAAATCCCCTGTTGCACCTTCAACCTTACCGTCATTTGGATTTCCAGAACCTGTCTTTACGGCAGTTCCGTCTTCCCCAGCAGGACCTTGGTCACCTTGCTGACCCTTGCCAATGCTGTAAATCTTTCTCCAAACGGAATCCTTCTTTTGATAAACATTCCCATTTTGGGTGTCAAGATAATAGTCGCCGTTCGCGCCAACATTGTCATCTGGAATTCCTTCTCCATCAAACCATGTTGATGACGAAGCCACCTGCTCATCCTTCATATTGTCAATGACAAAATATAAAATCGGCGATGCAGTTGACAACGCAAATGAAAAAATCAGCACAAAACATATCATAAATGTTTTCCAACTAAATTTTTTACCCATTTTTCCCTCCAAAAACTACATAGATTTGTCTAATTCACGCATTTTACACCATAAATATTAGCATAAAAGTCTAAAAAATCCAAATAAATTAACCCTAAAAAACACAATTATTCCAATTTTTTCGATTTTTTATGCCAATTTTCAACATTATTTTTTCATAGATTAGACAAATCTATGCACTTTTTTAATTTGTTTTTTATTATAAAAATTATAACATTAAAATATTTATCCCCAAATAATTTCCAATAAAAAAAGCCCCAAAAGGGCTATTTTTTAACTATTTTAATTCAAAATTTAATTTTTATCATTTTTTACTTTTTTACACTAAACTTTTTCTTTTTGTTCGTGAGTCTTCCAAGCGCAAAATAGTTGGTTTTCTTATTGGAATAGAAGATAATTATAAGGGCCATAAAAATCAATGTAGACCCAATCAAAACCAAAGCCATCGCCCATGGTGCAACATTTATTCCAAAAAATTTCATACCAATTGAGTAATCAGACAAAAGCCTGTTGATAACATTTTTATCTGCACCATTGAATAATTTACTCAATTTCAAGATAGGCCCTTCCATAAATAATTGTCTTAAAAGCGCAGATGAATATGTCCCTGGAATAAAGTCACAAATGTATTGAACAGGCAGTGGCAACATCCCAATAGGCATATAAGAGCCAGTTAAGAAGCCAATCATCGCACTGAAAACCGAGTTAAATGCCGTCAAAGCACCTTCTGTTCGTATAAAACTTACAATTAAAACCATGCAAAACGATGCCGAAAGTATTGAAAGAATCATTGTCCCAAAAATCGCCAGGAAATTAAGAAAATTCATTGCAAAACCGCCAGAGCAAACAAGATATATAATTCCAATAATAAGCACTGAAAAACAAATCATGAAGGAAATACAAAAGCCTGATAGAATGTAACTTAAATACACAATCCATTTTGGAATTGGAGCAGCAAAAACATCATTGATTGTGCCATTTGCGCGGTCACGCACCATGCTTGTGCAAGAATTAAAAGAAACGGTTATACACGAAATCCCAACAACACCTGCAATCATCCAGTTGTCCATAATCATTTTAAGTCCATTGTCTACAACTTTTTCATCAAGTCCGGCAACCAGTTCTGCATACTTCGATAGTAATTCTGCCTTAACACCAATAATTTGCATTTTTCCTAAAAATAAAATGTAAAGCAAAAGGGATAATACAGGCGCCAAAATAGAGAAAAACACCATCATCCTGTTTTTCATAAAAATTTTTATATTTCTTATAACAAGTGATTTAAGCGCCAACAAATTATTTTTCATCATCCTCTTCCTTAAACTTTTTCCCTGTAATATTTAAAAAGACATCGTCCATGTCGCCCTTAAGAATTTCAAAGTCATTAAAAAATTCTTTGTGTCCATCTATAATTTTTACTGCTTCATCACTATCCTTTATGTTTATGCGATAGTAATCGCCATAATAATTTGCTTTGTCGCCAAAAACCTTCTCAAACTCTTCATTCTGTGACATATAAATTTTTATATAGTCACTTGTGTATTTTGATTTAAGGTTGTGTGGAGTGTCATTCGCAACAATCTTTCCATGGTCGATAACAACAACCCTGTCCGCCTTGTCTGCTTCTTCCATATAGTGAGTTGTCAAAAACACCGTCATTTTGCGTTCAACACGAAGTTCATCGATAAGTTCCCAAATCTTTTTTCTCGTTTGTGGGTCAAGCCCCGTTGTAGGCTCATCCAAAATTAAAATTTTTGGAAGATGAATAAGTCCACGCGCAATATCAACTCTTCTTCGTTGTCCACCACTTAGATGCTCAACTTGTTTATTTAAAATCTCTTGCAAATCCAAAAGTTCGATAAGCTCCGCAAGCCTTGCTTTCCACTCCTTGCCTTTAAGCCCATAAAATCCAGCACGAACAGTTAAATTTTCTTTTACTGTCAAAACCCTGTCCAAAGTGGAATTTTGAAATACAACACCAATTCTGCTTTTAACATCATTTGATTTTTCGTCCATATCCAGCCCATCGACAATGATTTTTCCGCCATCTTTTTTAAGAATTTGGCAAATCATGTTGATTGTAGTGGATTTTCCAGCACCATTAAGCCCCAAAAAAGCAAAAAGGTTTCCCTTTTCAACATCAAAGGAAATGTCGTCAACTGCCTTTAAATCCCCGTAGTTTTTCTTTAAATTTCGTATTTCAATGATGTTTTTCATAACATCTCCTATAAAAGTGTCCATTTGAATTATATCATATAAATTTGTTTTAATCAAATAAATTAAGTAATATTTTATGAAAATTTGTTTTACTTTTAAAGCCGATTATATTACAATAAAAAAGCAGGAGAAAATATGTATCTTTTCACTTTCTACGATTGGTTGATTGAAAATAAAGAAGTCATGGGAGATGGTCCAGGACTTTGGTGTCCGCTTCATTTCACACTGATGGGACTGCTTGCAGTATGGCTTGTGATATGTTGGTTTTTGTGCAAAAAATACAAAAAATTTGCAATGACAATGACAACCGTCCTGTGCGTGCTGCTTGTTTTTTCAAGGCTTTTTAGAATGTGCCTTCTGTATTTTTCAGGAACACAAACTTTAATCGAAGTTTTACCGTGGCATTTGTGCCATGTTATGAGTTTTGTCTTTCCTGCATTTTTTCTTACAAAAACAAAGAAGTTTTTTCTGCCAGTTTTGGTTGTAACCTTCTTTGGCGGAGTTTTAACATTTATTTTTGGCGATTATTATTATCTTTCAACACTCTCTTTCTTGCATATAGAAAGTTTATTTCTGCATTTTGCTATGCCAACAGTTGTGATTGCCTGCATTGCAAGCGGATATTTCAAAGTTCGCATCAAAGATTTCTGGCAACCTTTTGTCTTTTTGCTTTTACTTTGCGGATGGAGCATGATAGGCAACACTCTCATTGACGGTGCAAATTATCTTTATCTCATGGAAAATGGGCTTCCTTTTAATCTCTTCCCAGGGCATAGCCATCTTTTCACATACGCAATTTTGCTTTTAATCATGGCAATCATCACCATCACTCCTTTTTACATTTACGACCAAGTAAAAAAGAAAAAGACTGACAAAAACTTTGATATAATCATGAACGCAATAAAAACAGACCTTTGACTTTTCATCCGTCATGTTGAGCAAAGCGAAACATCTCATCTTTCATTTTATTCACATAAAACAAAAAAACAGCAACCTTTGTGCTGTTTTTATCAATTAAAATCCTATTTAAACATATAAAAGCACCTATTAAGTCGCGCAAAATCGCCAATGAAATGCGATTTTCGTTTGGCGCGAAAAAGACAAAATCAAATGTAAAAGCGCCGCTTTTTGCCATGTTAGTGGCAAAAACAAGCCAAAATGTAGATTTTGCCACCGTCATGTTGAGCAAAGCGAAACATCTCTTCTTTCATTTTATTCATATAAAACAAAAAAACAGCAACTTTTATGCTGTTTTTTAATTAAAATCCTATTTACGCAAACAAGGTCATAGCGAAACATCTCTTTGAGTTCCTTCGCGTTGCTCAGGATGACGAAGTAAATTTTGTCTTATTCCATTTCTGTGTCGTCCGCGCTTTCAAGTGTGGCTTGTCCGCCGCTTATTTGAGTGCGGATTGTTTTTTCAATTTCGTCCATAATGTTAGGATTCTTTTCAAGGAAGAGTTTGGTGTTTTCCTTACCTTGTCCAACTTTTTCGTCATTGTAACTGAACCATGCGCCAGATTTTTTGATTATGCCAAGATTGATTGCCATATCAAGCACGCAGCCAGATTTTGAAATACCTTGACCATACATAATATCAAATTCGGCAGTTTTAAATGGTGGAGCCATCTTGTTTTTAACAACCTTAACTTTGGTGCGGTTGCCGATTATGTTTTGACCTTCTTTGATTGTGTCAGTTTTTCTTACATCCAATCTCACACTGGCATAAAATTTAAGTGCCTTTCCGCCGGTGGTGGTTTCTGGATTTCCAAACATCACACCAATCTTTTCGCGCAGTTGGTTGATGAAAATGACAGCGGTGTTGCTTTTTGAAGAAACAGAAGTCATTTTTCTAAGCGCCTGACTCATCATTCTGGCTTGCAAGCCGACATGGTTGTCGCCCATTTCGCCATCGATTTCCGCTTTTGGAGTGAGTGCGGCAACGGAGTCCACAACAATCACATCAAAAGCCCCAGAGCGAATAAGTGTGTCACAGATGTTAAGCGCCTGTTCGCCGTTGTCTGGTTGGGAAACATAAAGCGACTTTGTGTCAACTCCAAGTTTTTCCGCATAAGATGGGTCAAGTGCGTGTTCTGCATCAATAAACGCAGCGCGCCCACCATTTTTTTGCGCTTCAGCAACAATATGAAGTGAAACTGTGGTTTTTCCTGACGATTCTGGGCCATAGATTTCAATAATTCTGCCCTTTGGAATTCCGCCCACGCCAAGTGCCAAGTCAAGCGGCAAGCAGCCTGTTGAGATGACATCCACCTTTTGATAAGGTCTGTCGCCAAGTTTCATGATAGCGCCCTTTCCAAAATCTTTTTCAATTTTAAGAAGCGCCTGTTCAAGGGCTTCTTCTCTTGGATCTTTTTTGTTTTCTGCCATAACAATCTCCTAATAATACACTTATTTTAACCTATTTATCTAATTTTTCAAAATGATTTCAACACTTTTCTTTTAAAAATCTAAAAAGTGCAAAAAGTGCAAAATTTGAAGTGTTTTCCAGACGCAAAGCCTTGTCGCCAGCAAACTCTGTTGAAAAAACATGAATTTGCGACTTGTTTCCAACGGCAACAAAAATCTTTCCGCTGTCACAGTCAAATCCAACAACTGAAAGTGCAACATCACTCTCTGCAAGTGAATTTTTGACAAGTTCAACCGCAATCTCTTTCGACTGCACCCCAAACTGCGTCATCATTTCTTGCGAAACACCAGCGGCAATAAAATCTTCGTCATTTAAAAGAATTTTTGCATTTTTAAACTCTCCAACCGAAGAAAGTTTTGCCAGAATATTCCCACAAGAAACTTGTTCTAAAAGTGCAAACTTCTTGTCATTAAGTTGAGCCTTACAAGCCCCTTCCAAAGAAGTTTCATCAAAAGCAAAAACTGCATTTGAAAAGGCATCTAAAAGGTTTTGTTGGTCTATGTAAGTGTCATAATAAACAGTATGTAAAAGTTGGCTTTTAGTTATGATTTTATAACTTGTTTGAAATTCATCAAATTTACTTGACACATTTTGCAAACTCTTTCCAAAAATTTGGCAAATATAAACTGGTTTTTTCTCTAAAAACTCATCCAAAAATTTATTATAGTCAAGTTCGATAGGAATAAAAAGTTTTCTTTTCTCCCCATCTGTCACAAGCACGGCCTGGCTGTCAAGCAAACTTAAAATGCTGTCGCCAGATTTGAGTTTCTCAACTGCTTCATCAATAAGGTCATTTTTGCAAAGAAAAATCATATCGTCTGCATCGGCATTCGATATGAATTCGTCAAAATCACAGCACTTTTTTATCTCGTAGTCAAAATAGCCACGAACGGCAAGTGCCTTTTCAATTTCAATAAAATTTTTGTCTTGTAAAATGACAACTTTATTTTTTTTCATCCTTAAAAACCTTTCTGTTGTTTACAATATATTTTGTTCCAGACACGATTGTCATGATGACGGTTGCTGCCAAAAGCACATAACCTATCACATTTAAAACAGTGTTTGCCGTGCCAACGATTGCGTAATAAAATTCTTCAACGATAAATGCATAGGCAAAATAGAAAATAAGTGTTGCAAACTGGAAGCAAGTTTTCACTTTCCCATAGATGTCAGCTGCCAAAACTAAGTTTCTTGTTGCGGCAAGTTGACGGAACGCACTCACGATAAATTCACGCGCCAAAATGATTATGCAAGCAATTACACCCACATATACTGGATAAATTGCAGGTAAATCCATTGGCAGTCCAGTCACCAAGTCCACCCTGGTTCCGCCATTTGCTGTGATAGGCACAGCCACCAGCAAAATAATGCCACTCATAACCAAAACTTTGTCCGCAATTGGGTCTAGAAACTTGCCTAAATTTGTGATAAGTCCGCGTTTGCGTGCAATATGTCCGTCTAAAAAGTCGGTAAAGCACGAAAGCGCAAACACTAAAATTGCAACAAGTTTTCCATAAGGAATAAACGATGCAAGATAAAAGAAAATGAAAATTGGAATTAAAATAATCCTGCAAAGTGTGATTTTATTTGGTAGGTTCATAATATTCTCCTTTATAATTTTCGCCGTCAAAGTCTGTAAATTTCACATTTACAAATTCCCCTGCCCTTATGTTTTCATTATCCACAATTTCCACGCCAAAGTCAACTGTTGGAGAGAGAAATTCGCTGTGGCCGACATACACACCCTTGTTCTCGTCAAAATAGTCCACTAAAATTTTGAACACCTTGCCGATGTTGAATTTTGCGCGCTCACTTGCAACAGCATTTTGAATTTTTGTAATCTTTTTAAGGCGGCTTTTCTTGGTGTGTTCACTCAATTGTTTTAAGTAATAACTTGGAGTGTTTTCTTCGCGATAATATGGGAAAAATCCAGCATAATCAAAACGCGATTTTTTCACAAAATCGCAAAGTTTTTGGAAATCTTTTCTCGTTTCGGTTGGATAGCCCACAATAAAGGTTGTCCTAAGTGCAATATTATGATATTCTCCTGTGAGTTTTTCTATGAGTTTTCTTGTATCATCTTCGCCCATGCGGCGGCGCATACTTTTTAAAATTCTGTCATCAATATGTTGAAGCGGAATGTCTATGTATTTGCACATTTTCGGCTCATTTGAGATGAATTTTAAAAGTTCGTCAGTCGTTTTCTCTGGATAGGCATAGTGAATTCTAATCCACTGTATGCCGTCAATTTTCACAAGTTTTTTAAGTAATTCCAAAAGTCGATTTTTTCCATACAAATCTTCGCCATATCTTGTGACATCCTGCGCCACTAAAATAAGCTCTTTCACTCCGTTTTTTGCAAGATATTTTGCTTCATCCACAATCTCATCCATTTCAAAGCTTGTGTATTTGCCCTTGATGCGCGGAATTGTGCAATAAGAACAAACATTGCTGCAACCTTCAGCAATTTTAAGATAAGCATAACTTCCGCGGTTTGTGAAAATCCTACCCCTAACATCTTTCTCAGCATCTGGCTTTAAATCATAAAGTTTTTCAATGACGCCAACAATGTTTTGATTGTCCTTTGCCGTCAAAAAGGCATCCACTTCTGGAACTTGCTTTAAAAGTTCGTCTTTGTGGCGCTGTGCCAGACAGCCACTCACCACAACTTTCTCTAACTTCCCTTTGCTTTTAAGCACACACATATCAAATATGTTTGAAAGGGCTTCTTCCTTTGCTGGCGTGATAAAAGCACAAGTGTTGACAATGACAATATTTGCATCATCTACACTGTCCACAATCTCAAAGCCATAGTTTGAAAGTTTAAACAGTATTTTTTCCAAATCAACTCTGTTTTTGTCACAGCCCAAACTTATGGCACTAATCTTTTTCCCTTTAAGTCTTTTGTCCATAGCCCCTTCTTTTAGTCATATTGGTCGCCGAAGAGTTCTTTAAATTCTTCTTCCGTAATGTAAACTGTGCGCCCTTTTGCGCCGTCTGCACTTGAAATATATCCAGCCGCTTCCATTTGGTCAATAATTCTTGCAGCGCGTGGATAGCCAATGGCAAATTTGCGTCTAATCATGGTTGCAGATGCCTGTCCGCACTCAATTGAAACTTTAAGTGCTTGCGGCAAAAGTTCGTCCATATCATTGTTGTAACCTGGCGCATTATTATTGTTGTTTTTGTTTGGATTGTTGATTTGGTCGGCAATCTCTTTATCAAAAATAGGTTTGTTGTTGTCGCGCGTGTAATCCACAATTGCGTTTATCTCGTTTGTTGTTATAAAGCAGCCTTGCACACGTTTTGGCTCTGGTGCGCCAACTGGGAAATAGAGCATATCCCCTTTGCCCAAAAGTTTTTCTGCTCCAACTCTGTCCAAAACTGTTTGGCTGTCATAAATGTTTGTGACGGCAAATGAAATTCTTGATGGAAAGTTGGATTTAATAAGCCCAGTGATGACATCCGTTGAAGGGCGCTGTGTTGCCAAAATCAAGTGAATTCCTGCGGCGCGCGCCTTTTGTGCAAGACGGCAAACTTTCTCTTCCACTTCTTTCTTTCCGGTCATCATAAGGTCAGCAAGTTCATCCACGATAATCACGATAAACGGCATTTTTCTTGTCTTTCCAGCCAAAACATCTGGGGTTTGATTAAATTCGTCTATGTTTTTCACTCTTGCAACACCCAAAATTTCAAAACGGCGTTCCATTTCATTCACTGCCCAAGTGAGTGTGTTGATTGCCTTTTGTGTGTCGCAAACAATATCTGGCATGATAAGGTGTGGCAAGCCTTCATAGTTTGTAAATTCAACGCGTTTAGGGTCAATCAAAATGATTTTTACATCTTCTGGGGATGCTTTGTAGATGATTGACAAAATGATTGAGTTTAAGCACACACTCTTTCCAGAGCCAGTTGAACCTGCCACCAAAAGGTGTGTAAGTTTTTGAAGGTTGCAACAGATTGTCTGGCCAGTTATGTCCTTTCCAAGTGCAAAAGTAAGTGGCGAAGAACTTTGTGTAAATTCTTTTGAAATCAAAATGTCTTTAAGGGAAACTGTTGCAATGGTCTTGTTTGGCACTTCAATGCCCACAACACTTTTCCCAGGAACTGGTGCTTCAATTCTAATAGAGCCTTCCGCAGCAAGCGAAAGTGCAATATCATCTACGCGGTTTTTGATTTTTGAAACAGATATGCCCTGTGGCATTTCAAGTTCGTATCTGGTGACGGCTGGCCCAACAACAACCCCCTGCACTTTTGCAGGCACACCAAAGTTTTCCAAGGTGCGTTCCAAAAGTTCACGTTTTGTGGCAACATCTTCGTTCAAGGTTGAAAGGTCAACACTTTGCGTTGTGATAAGCTCAATAGGTGGCTTTTCATATTCATAAGGCGCGTAAGTTTCTTCTTGTTCTTCCGCAATAGGCTCATTTTCACGAACAAAACTGCCGTTTCTCATGTTTATGCGGTCGCGATTTTCGTTGAAGTTACGGCGCGCATCAATATCTTCCTGCATGGAAAGAGAACGGCTGTCCATATGGTCAGCAACACTGCGCTGGAAAACTTCTCTGTTTCTGTCTTCATTTCTTGATTGAAATTCATCGCGATTGCGGTCAAATTCGTTTCTTCTCTCAAAACTTCCACTGCTGTCGCGCTCTGGAAGATTGTCGATAGGATTTTCTTCTAAATTTTCATAAAATTCAGGATTTTCCGTTTTTTCTTCTTCAATGGCACTTCTTAAAATGTCGTCTGCGCGCTCAACAAGTTCTTCACTCTTAACTTCAGGAAGTGTTCTCACAATGTTTGGAGAAGTGTCCATTTTAAACTCATCTTCATGATAGACTGTTTCTGGCTGGATTGTTTCTTCTTTAAGTGCTTGCACATTCTCTTCAATCTCCACCTTTGGCGGAACATCGTTTTTCTTTATATCTTTGAAATATTCGTCTATGTCAATCTCCGGCGGAGTTAAAATCATCTCGCGCAAAGTTTTAGGCTTTTCTTCAAGTGGTGTTTTTTTCTTTTCAATCGGCTTTTGCTCATATTCATAGGCGCTGTTACGCTTTTTATCAAGCCCTAAAATTTGCCTTGCAGTAAGTGGCTTTTGTTCAACAATCTGTGGCTGTTGTTTTTCAATTTCTTCTTGCTCTTTCAAATTGCCGTTTAAAACAACATTGACTGGCTCTTCCGCCGTCACAGTCTTTTTCTCTTTATCTTTAATTTGAAGAGAAACAGGCTCTTTTGCAACCTTTTCTTTCTTTAAAAAATTCAGGCTGTCAAGCAAAAGTGCAAGTGAGATGATAAATCCAAGTGAAAAGATGATGTAAGCGCCCACTGTGCTTGCAATATACAAGAAAATTGTTGTGAAAATGCCAACTAAAAATCCGCCGGCAGTCCAAGTTTGAAGATAGTTTTGTGCCAAATATTGCCAGAAAGTGAGATTTCCGCGCCCACCCATTTTGACTTGCATAACGGCAAGTTGAATGATGCAAAGCGCACACAAAACGCATACACAAAGGCAGATTGTGTATCTAAGCGACATAACATAACGGCGATTGTTGACAAGTGCAAGCCCCACAATCATTGCGATAAGGCAAAGCGGATAGCCAAACACTCCAAAAACGCCAAGCAAAAAATGTTGAATAACAGGCACAATACCTGTCAAAAACAAAAAAACAACAGATGCAACGCCAATCATGGAAAATCCAACTATCTTTTTGACATTGCGATTTCTTTGCGTTTTCTTACTTGAACTTAACTTATAAACTGCCATAATGCCCTCATTCAAAATAAGTATATCACTTTATAAAGTGATTTCGCAAACATTTTAACAAAAATCAACCAATTTTTTGTCTTAAAATATAATTTTACTGTCCTGCAAGATTTTCGCTTACTGTGCAAAGTTCAAAGCCCATGCCCACAATTGTTTTGATAATGCGGTCAAGTGCATTTTTTGTTGCAAGGGTTGGATGCATTAAAACAAAGTCCCCACCCTTGCAATTTTTCACGGCACGAGAGTAGATAAGTTCACTGTCCTTATCTCGCCAATCTATTGTGTCGCGCCCTTCTGTCCACATGATTGTCTTATAGCCAAGTTCAGTTGCGGCTTCAACAGTCTTTTTATCGTAACTTCCACTCGGCGGCGCAAAAAGGTTCATGTCAATGCCAATAAGCCCCTTTACAAGCCTGTGAGTGTTTAAAATTTCTTCTCTGTTTTGCTGCTCACTAATTTTGCCCTGCTCTTTGTGATAATAGCCGTGATTTGCGATTTCATGCCCTTTTTCATATATCTTTTCTAACATTTCGCTTTGTTGCACCGCCCACACTCCGCCAACAAAAAAGGTTGTTTTAACATTGTTATCTTCTAAAATTTGCAACATATCGTCTAAATATTCAGTCCCCCAATAGACATTTATCATAAGTGTCACTTTGTTGGAATTTTCATTTCCACTGTAATAAACTCCATTATACATTTTAGAAGATGTGGCTATTCTAAGCCCAAGCCCAGCGCTGCATGAAAGCACAAAAAGCATAACAAAAATTATCATATTGGAAAAAATTCTTCTGCCAGAGATTGTCCAAATTTTAGTTTTCATATTCTACTTTATGCGCAACTGTTTTGAATATGCAATAAAAAAACACCCCAAAAGGTGTTTTTTTATTAGGCTTTTCAAGTTTAAGCGTTGAAGATTGCTTTGAAACTTTTGCCAAATTTGAATTTAGGCACTTTGCAAGCAGCCACTTTTACAGGTTTCTTTGTAAGAGGGTTGATTTTTGTTGTAGCAGCCTTCTTTTGAAGTTCAAATGAGCCAAATCCTGGGATTTGAATCTTCTCGCCTTTTTTAAGACTTGCAACGATTGTATCGATTACAGCATCAAATACAACTCCTGCGTCTTTTTGAGTGCAATTTGCTTTCTCAGCAACTGCTTTGATGAAATCACCTTTATTCATACCTTTCTCCTTTTGATAAATTTTGCATATCAATGCTACTTATATAGTAGCACATTAAAATTTTTTTGGCAAACGATTTTCACTATCTTGCAAAAAATTTCTCCATTTCGTGAAAATAAAACTTCACAACTTCCCAAAGTCTGGTGGCAAAATCATAGTTATAGACGATAAATTCACATCTTCCCACAATGCGATTGGTGTTGTAAAAGCCAAGTATTCGAGAGTCCGCACTGTATGCGCGGTTGTCCCCCATAAAGAAAAACATATTTTCTGGCACTTTGACATACACAAGCCCTGCATTTGAAACAAAATATTCATATTCAGTTTGTATTAAGCTGAAGTAATCATCTAAAAAGTTGTTGTAAAAATCAAGTTCATACACAAAGGAATTTTCTTTTCCAGAAGCCTTTTTCTCAGCGGAAACTTTGCCTTTTTCAAACCATTCTGTTGCACTTTTTATCTTGTAATTTTCGCCGTTTCCTTCGTCTAGTTTTGCCATTTCATCGTCAAAACTTTCCAAATTTGTGCCTTTTTCTATTCTATAAAAGTAAAAACAATCTTCATTATTTTCATTTTTTGACTTTGCAATCGTGATATAGTCCCCTTCCATCGCCATCACGCGCTTTATATAATCATCATCTCCGTTGATTGGGCGAATTGTGACAATATCAAACGGCTTTATCTTTTTGTATTTTTCAATGTAAACTGCATCAAAAGAAAGTTGTTCAAGTTCTTTATCACTAAGTGTGTCAAGTTGCTCTTGGGTTATGTTGTTGTTTAATACAGTCATCATTGACGGCCCTTTCACTTCATAATAAATGTGCGTGGAAACAAAAACACTATACCACGCAAAAAATATCGCAAAAAACAGCAAAAAAATGTAAAAAGAGATGTTCGCAATGAAATAAAACGCCAACTTTCCTGTTTCGTCTTTCACCTTTTGTTTGTCGTATTTAATAAAATCTCCGTCAAATTTACCCATTCTAATCTCTCTTTGAAAACAGACAGCCACAATAGTTTTGTCTGTATAGATTTAACTCTTTTGAAAGGTTTATGCTTCTTAAATAGCCGTCTTTCTTTTTGAAACTCTCTGCCAAAAATTCAATATCAAGCTCTTTTGAAATTTGCTCTCCAACAGCATTTATAACTTCTGTGTTTTTGTGTGGACTTACAGAAAGTGTGGTTGCAAAAAGCTCAAAGTTGTGTGCTTTTGCATATTCAGCGGTCTGTTTAAGCCTGAAAACAAAGCATTTTTCACATCTTTTGCCGCCTTCTTTTTCGTTTTCAAGCCCACTTACAAATTCTCGCCAAGAAGAGTTGTCATAGTCCACATCCACAAAAGGAATATTGAAAAACTTGCAAACTTTCTTCTGCTCTTCTTTTCGTTTTTCATATTCTTCAAATGGCTCTATGTTTGGATTGCAATAAAAAACGGTCACATCAAAACGGTCTTTAAGCCTTTCAATGACAACTGTCGAACACGGTCCGCAACAAGAATGTAAAAGCAATTTTTTCATAGTGCATATTTTATATTAAAGTGAAAAAATTGTCAAGTAATTACAGAACACTGACGGCATATTGCATCATTTCATTGACGGTGTTTGAAGTTAGAAAATACACAACAACTTTTCCTTCCCTTTTATAGCCCACAAGATTTTGGTCTTTAAGGGATTTCAGTTGATGGGAGATTGTCGTTTGATTTATGTCCAAAATCTTTGCAAGGTCATTGACGCAAAGTGAACAAATGGAAAGTGCCGATAAGATTTTAATGCGTGTTTGGTCGGCAAAGTTTTGAAAATAAAGCGCGAGTTTATTCACAGCACTGTCATCCGGCAAAAGTGATTCCACTTCATATTTATTTCTTTCGGTGATTCTTAAAAGTTTCATAAAAATTTTCCTTTTTTTGTGTCAAAACTTGCTTTGCACGAATATAAAAGAACAATAAACGTGCAAAGATAAAAATATTTTGACAAACACAAGAGAAAATGTCAAAGGCAAAAATGTGCCTTTTGGGCGAAAAAAATAGATTTTTGACGAAAAGGAGGATTTTATGCAACAAGAATTTTTGTTGGTGTTTTTGCTTTCTGTTTTAAGCAGCAACAATGACACAAACCTTGCCACAAACACAAACATCTTGCTTTTGCTTCTCTTGGGACTTGCTGGCTACAACAATAACGGCAGCAATGTTCAAACATCTTCTTGCAACTGTTTCCGCGGACTTGTGTAATACTTTCTCTCGGCCATCCTGAGCAGCGCCCACTGTCGTCATGTTGAGCGCAGCGAAACATCTCTTGAGATTCTTCGCCTTCGGCTCAGAATGACGGATAGAGTGTTCTTAGAATGACGGATAGAGTGTTCTTAGAGTGACGGATAGAGTGTTCTTAGAGTGACGAATAGAGCATTCTTAGAATGACGGATAAAGTGCATTTAAAATGACAGATAAAGTGCGTTTGGGATGACAGATAAAGTGCGTTTGGGATGACAGATAAAGTGCGTTTGGGATGACAGATAGAGTGCATTCA
>CANRCQ010000018.1 GCA_947629145.1 uncultured Clostridia bacterium | reverse complement strand
GAAGTTGCTTGGGCATAGATTGTCGAAAGTTTTGAAGCCTTTATCTTTTCAATAATTGTCGAAAGTTTCAAAACGCGAGTGCTATTTAATTCTTCCGTTGTCATAAAGTCCGCAACTTGCCCTTCAAGTTGAATTTCTTCGCCTTCATAAACTGCCTTAACCTCGCCGCTTGTTGCAGGAATTCTCACGCTTATTGTGTATTGCGCTTCATTCTTAGTTTCACACAGTATGTCCAAAACATATTCTGCCGCTTCCCCAGCCTGCACTTCGTCAAACTTCAAATCATTTTCATATCTAAAATTGGTTGGCCTAAGTATGCGATTGAATGTTATTTGAGATGTCTTGCTTGGAATATAAACAAGTTCTGTTGTTTTAACATCCACTCCGTGAAGAATGTCTGCCCCTTCTCTTGTAAATTCAAGCACAAAACTTTCTTCTTGAATTGTTGAAAGTGTGTATGTATCAAACAACTGCTCACTGACACCGCTTCTTTTTATCATAGTCCTTGTTGTGCCGTCACTTGGCTTCATGGAAAGGGTTGAGCAAGTGTTATCTATTTGAAAATCTGCCATTGTCACTTCTTGCAGTGGAGTGACTGTGAATTTAACTTCCGCAGATGACAAATACAAATCGTCATCATCCCCCTTCGCAACAACGCCAACTTCTGTTTCTTCGTCAAAGGTCTGTGCAAAGTAAACTCTTGTGTCAAGTTTTGGCTGTGAACTTTCAACAGACTTTATTGTAAGAGAATATGACTTCACATCGTCTGTTGTGGTTATGTCCAAATAATATGCGCCTTCATTGTGCTGTGAATCAAAGCCAAACACAACTTCGCTCATTTCAAGTTGCACTGCCACAATAGCCAAAATATTAAGTGGCGCTGCGGATGAGATATACATATCTTCACTTGTGGAAATTGACTGAATTGTTATAAAGTAATATCCCACTTCGTCAATTTCAATAAAGTTCTCTTCCACTGTTTGTGTCTGTGGATTGGATGCATCCGCCACAAAGCCTGCTTCTTGAGAAGAAGTGTATTGCTCTTTTGTGATTTTGTAAATATTAACTTCATATTTAGATGCATTTTCTGTCCACTCAAAGCGCTTTTGTGTGTTTTCGCGTGGGGTCAAAACAGGGGTTGAAAGAAGGGTGAGTTCTTTTGAAATAAAACTTGAAATTGCATTCACGCCATCTTGCGCCCTTGCAACTATGCGGAATTTATAAACATCGCCGCTTGTGTTTTCAATATCTTCAATCTTGCTGTCAAAGTCATACACAACTGTGCCTTCCTGGGAGTGAACACTTGCAATTGTCACATAATCTTCTCCACTTGAGCCATCTATAAGTTGAATATCATAATCTTCCACTCCGTCAATGCCAGCAAAAGTGAAACGCGACTTGTTTTCAATATATTCGTGCTTTACAGCCCCCATAAATGCAGCAATTTTTGTGACTTCAAAATCTTCGCTTTCGTCACTGTCAACAACAAGAAGTTCATCCGTTGAAGATGCACTTTGACGAACAGTTATGGTGTATAATTTTTCTTCTTCAAGTGTGATAGAAACGTTTTGTGTGGTTGTGCTTTCTCCAAAGCCAGCCACATCTTCTTTGTCAACCCCAGTAAATTTCAACTGTGTGTCAACATCCGCCTGCCCTGTAATTTTGATATTGAATGTGTCGCCCCCAATTGGATTTTCGCCGTCACGCGCAACCGTCACTTTTGGAAGTTTGTAAATTTGCTTTTCTTCGCTGTTTTTGCTTTGATAGAACACCCCTTGTGCATCTTCTTTTGCAGTGGCATACACAGAGAATGTGTATTTTCCAGAAAAGCCAGTGAGTTTCTCGTCAAACTCCAAAGTCTGTGTGGAGTTTTGTTGGTCTTTCAAATTCATGTAATAATTTGCCCTGTCATCCGTCTGTGAAAGGGAAATTTTTCCGTCAACAACACTCACCTGTGGTGCGGCAAGTTTTGTCACAACAAGTTCGCTGCTTCTCATGTCAAACTTAACATTGTTTGGGTCGTGAGAAATAACTTTAATTGAATAGTCATCTGCATCAAAAGCATCAAAACGCGCCTTCAAATCTTTTGTTTTTTGTGTGCTGTAATCGTCAAACGCAATGCCGTCAATCTCAACCTTATACTGCGCGCCTTCTGTGTCATCTTCCCATGAAAGCACCCCATTTTCAAACTTTAAATTGATGGCAGCTGGCATATAGCCATAAAACACTTCAACTTCGGCTTCGCTGCTGTCATCCAAATGTCCGTTTGCAAGCGCTTTGATTTTCAAATTGAATTGCCCAACCCCAGGAAGTTGATAGGAATTTGTGTCAACAATGGCGGAAATATCGTCATGGTCAAGCCACTGTCCAGAAACAGAATATTGTTGTGCCAAAGTTGGAGTTTTTTCATTTGCATAAAATGTTGAAACGGCATCCCATGTCAAAAGTCCATCATTGGATAAAAGTGTTCCGTTTTCATTCACATTAAAATTCTCTGGCTTATCAAAAGGGCTTGTGACAACAATCTTCATGCTTGCAAGTGAATTGTTTTTATACATCGCATAAACATAACTTGTCTGTCCAGCCGCCGATGGCAATGCTTTAATCTTATGCCCATTCACAGAAAACAAAGACGAGTCGTTGAATTTCAACTCCACATCCGCCTTGCTTATTCCTTCAACAGAAAGATATTTGTCTAAGTCTTCTTCCTGAGTGGAATTTGCGGATAAAACAAGCTCTTCTTTAGAGAAACTTGCTTTTGCGTCCTTGAAACTACAGCACGCACAAAGCACCGTTCCCAAAACAAGAGTGAAAAGTGATAAAACGACAACTTTAAGTTTTTTCATTTGAAACTCCTTTTGTCTTTTGACACTGTGGGCATTATACTACAAAAATATCATACCACTTTTTGATGCTATTTATCAAATAAAAAACAAAGAAAAATTATTTTTTATTAAATAAATAATTATTTAATAAGAATTTTTCCCTATTTTTTGATTAAAAAAATAAATAAAAAATATAAAAAATTTCCACACTTCGCGTGTTTACGAATGGAAAAATATTTTTAAAAAATATAAAAAAATAGCAAAAAATTCAATTTTTTATTGATTTTTTTAATTATTTTTTAAATTCTTTGCCATTTAGTGACAATATTCCAACATCGTCAAACACCATCTTATAAGATGCAAGTTTTTGACGAGAAAAACCAAACTTTTTGTTGTCAGTGTTTTTTCCATACTTGCCGTCACCGACAACCGCATGGCCTAGGTGCGCAAGATGAGCCCTTATTTGATGAGTTCTGCCTGTTAAAAGTTCAACTTCCAAAAGCGAAGTTTCTTTCTTGGCATAAATTGTTTTTATTTTTGTTGAAATCTTAACCGAGTTTGGCACTTTTTTATCAAAAATTTGCACAAAAGAACTTGCCGCGTCTTTGACAAGAAAGCCATCAGAAGTTTTATCTACATCAAACTCTCCAACAACTTCTGCAAGATAAAATTTGTGAATTTTTCTGTTTTTGAACGCATTTTTCAAGTTTTTTTCACTTTTTTCGTTCTTCGCATACACCAAAAGCCCTTCTGTGTTTCTGTCAAGCCTATGCACCGCCACCGCTTTTAAGCTTTCTTCAATCTGTCCAATACTTTCAATTCCTGCATTTTTATAGACAATCACAACATCTTCATTTTCAAAAACTTTTTCATACTTTTTTTCAAGCATATCTTCGCTGTAATAAAAAACAACACTGTCCCCAGCATTTAAAACAATGTTTTCCTTTTGTGCCTTGCCATTCACTTTCACATCTTTGTTTCTCAACATTTTGTTGCAATCTGCAAATGTAAAGCCAAAATCTTGCAAAAAAGTGACAAGTTTTTTTGGTTTTTCGACTATCTCTTCTTTTTTAATCATATACATAGTATATATATTTTTATCTAATTTCGCAAGTAAAAAGGGGTTGTTTATGGAAAGTATTTTGATTGAAGACCGCAAAAAACTGACTTTGATGGGTGCTTTAAAGGTTGTGTCGGCAACCAACACACAAGCCGTGGTTGAAGTTGCAAACAACAATGTTGTCATCACTGGCAACAATCTTGAAGTGACAAAACTCAACCTTGACAACAAAGAAGTTTGTTTTTCAGGCAACATCATGGGTGTGAAATATATGCAAAAGGCGGAAAAAGGCAACTTTTTTAAAAGGATTTTTAAATAATGCTGCATGAAACACTCTCTCAACCTGCAATTTTCTTCTATCTTGTTTTGGGTGGATTTGCAAGTGGGTTTTTGTTTGATTTTAAAAACATCTTTTTGTCCTTTTTTAAAAAAAAGAAGATTTTAAATCAAATTTTAATGTTTTTTTGCGTGTTTTTTACACTTTTTTGCCTTTACTTTTTAAATCTCAAATTCAACTATGGGCAATTTAGGTTTTTCTCAATAGTCGGTTTTTTGCTTTCTTTTGCCATTCAGCGCTTTTTAATTTTAAATTTTGTTGCCAATCCATTGATTAAATGCTATAATAAAATCAAGGAAAAAAGAAATGGACAAAAAGAAACTTAGCATTTTTCAAATTGTTTGTGCAATATTGATTGGGCTTTTGCTTATTGCCGTGATTGTGCAAATTTTTATCATTGTAAATCTTCAAAACAAAACCCAAGAACTTGAAAAAAAACTAGCCGATTTGCCGGAAGAATCAATAGAAGACAGCCAAAATTTTTGTTATGATATTGTTGTAGATGAAGTTGGAAACAGTGCCACCATTTACAAAGTTTGACAGCGTTTCATTTAAAAGCAAACTTGAAAGCGCGCTCAACACAACAAAAACAATGCCAAAAATCATCATCCCCTTCACAAGCCCAACGAATCCCCCTAATATGCGATTTTGAAAACTCAATCCGCATTTTTTTATCAATTTTGATGTAAAAATTCGCAATATTTTCAAAACAAGATATAAAAAAACAAAAATTCCCACAAAAGTGCATACTTTCAAAACAATCACACTTGCTGATGGTGCAAGAATTTGCCCTGCGCTCAACTCTCCATCAAAGGTTATGTCCTGCAAAAATTTTGCTATAAAAAAGCCCAAGATGTTTGAGTTTGACAACTGCTTTGCAAGTTCTTCCACAGACGAAAATTTCCCATCAATTGTTTTGTCAAAAAAGTCTGTAAGTGCCACAGTCAAATTCTTTCCAAAAATTCCTTCAATTTGTGGAAGAAAAACTTTTGAAAGTTGAAAGGAAATGACAAGTATGCCGACAGTCCCCACAATCGAAAACAGCATACCCACAAAACCTTTGAAATAGCCTTTCAAAAAATATAGCACGCAAATTGCCAAAAGAATGTAGTCCATGCAGTAATTTTTGCCAAATTTCAATAAAAAAAAGCAGAAACTTCTGCTTATTTTAATAATTTCTCCAATTCTTTACATCTTTGCTTGTCCATAGGTGGCACATCCTTTAAAACATAGTCTATGCCAAGGGATTTGTATTTTTTCTTTGCCATGTCGTGATAAGGCAAAAGCTCTATCTTCTCAATGTTGTTTAATCCCTTTGCAAACTCTTTAAGTTTTAAAACACTTTCTTCCGTGTCGTTGTAATTTGGCACAATAACCTGCCTAAGCCACATCTTTTTGCCCATTTTTTGACATTTTTCAAGAAATTTGTTGAATTTATCTATCTTTTGCCCCACAAGTTTCTCATATTTTTGCGCATCAAGTTCCTTCACGTCCAAAATCACAAGTTCGGTGTTTTTCAAAAGTTCGTCACTCGCGTTGCCAAAACCAGATGTATCAAGACAGGTGTGAATGCCGTTTTCTTTGCAAAGTTTAAAAAATTCTGTGACAAACTTCGCTTGTAAAAGTGGCTCGCCACCAGAAACCGTCACTCCACCATCTTTAAGATAAGTTTTGTATCTTAAAACTTTTTTCATAAGTTCGTCTGGGGTCATTTGCGTTTTCTTTTGCACCACATCCCACATCTCTGGATTGTGACAATAAAGACAGTGCAGTGGACAGCCCTGCAAAAACACAACATATCTTACGCCAGGGCCATCCACCAGCCCCATGCTTTCAAAACTTGCAATATTTCCAACTTCCATATTATCTACTCTCATGGAAAGTTCTTGCAATAACTTCTTCTTGATGCGCTCTTGAAAGTCGATTGAAATTCACTGCATATCCAGAAACGCGAATTGTAAGTGTTGGATATTTCCAAGGGTTGTTCATTGCGTCAATCAAAAGTTCGCGATTTAAAACATTTACATTAAGATGTTGCGCATTTTGAATGAAATAGCCGTCTAAAATTGCAACAAGGTTGTCTATTCGGCTTTTGTCATCATGTCCAAGTGCGTCTGGAACAATAGAGAATGTGTTTGAAATGCCATCTTGACAGCAGTCGCAATAAGGGATTTTTGCAACAGAATTGAGCGAAGCAAGCGCCCCAGAGCAATCACGGTTGTGCATAGGGTTTGCGCCTGGTGCAAAAGGTTCGCCATCCTTTCTGCCGTCTGGTGTTGAACCAGTTTTTTTGCCATACATAACATTGGATGTGATTGTTAAAAGTGACAGGGTGTGGATTGCATCTCTATACAACTTATGTTCTTTTAGGCAACTTATAAAATATTTGACAACTTCAACGCCGATTTTGTCCGCTCTGTCATCGTCATTGCCGTATTTAGGAAAATCACCATCCACCTTAAAGTCAACGATAATTCCATCCTTTCTTACAGGCTTAACTTTTGCATATTTGATTGCGGAAAGTGAATCTACAACAACGGAAAATCCTGCCGCCCCAAATGCCATAAGGCGCTGTGGATGAGTGTCATGAAGCGCCATTTGTTCGCGTTCATAAGCATATTTATCATGCATAAAATGGATGATATTCATGGCATCAACATATGTTTTAGCAACTTTTTTCAAGGTTTTTTTGTAGTTTTTCCACACTTTGTCATATTCAAGTGTTTCATCTTCGTCTTTTTCAAGCCCTTCAACAACAAGTTTTCCAGAGTGTTCGTCAATTCCGCCGTTCATTGAATACAAAAGCGCTTTTGCAAGGTTGCATCTTGCACCAAAAAACTGCATTTGTTTTCCAACCTTCATTGCAGAAACGCAGCACGCAATTGCATAGTCATTGCCGTAAATTTTGCGCATAACATCATCGCCTTCATATTGCACTGCATCCGTCAAAATAGAAATCTTTGCACAATATTTTTTGAAGTTTGATGGCAATTTTTCGCTGTATAAAACTGTCATGTTTGGCTCTGGCGAAGGTTTGAGATTGATAAGTGAGTGCAAATATCTAAATGAATTTTTTGTGACAAGGCTTTTCTTTTCATTTGCCATTCCAGCAATAGACTCTGTCACCCAAGTTGGGTCGCCAGCATAAATTTCGTCATATTCAGGGGTGCGAAGGTGTCTAACAAGGCGAAGCTTTATAATAAACTGGTCAACAAGTTCTTGTGCATCCTTCTCCGTCAAAATTCCAGCCTTCATATCTCTTTCAATATAGATGTCCAAAAAGGTTGAAGTGCGCCCCAAACTCATTGCAGCACCGTTGTTTTCTTTCACACTTGCAAGATAAGCAAAGTAAAGCCACTGAAATGCTTCGCGTGCATTTTTTGCAGGTTGTGAAATGTCAAATCCATAGCCTTGTGCCATGAGTTTCACTTGTTCAAGGGCTTTGATTTGCTCGGCAACTTCTTCTCTCAGCCTTATGTTTTCTTCACTTGAAACATCAATTTCAAGTTGGTCTTGATGCTTTTTCTCAATCAAAAAGTCAATTCCATAAAGTGCGACTCTTCGATAATCGCCGATAATTCTTCCGCGCCCATAGGCATCTGGCAAGCCAGTCAAAAGCCCAGCCGACCTTGCGCGCCTAATCTCTGGTGTGTAGGCATCAAAAACGCCGTCATTATGTGTTTTTCTGTATTCCAGAAAGTGCTTTTCAATGACTGGGTCAAGTTTTTTGTTGTAAGCCGCAAGTGCTTTTTCTGCCATGCGTGTGCCACCATAAAGATTGACAATTCTTTTAAGCGGTTTGTCCGTTTGAAGCCCAAAAACAACTTCATTTTCCTTGTCAATATAGCCTGGTTTGAAGGTGTTGATGCCAGAGATAGCCTTTGTTTCAACGTCTAAAAGCCCAGTTTCGCGTTCTTTTTTCAAAAGTTTTTCGCAGACTTTCCACACTTTGTCTGTTTTTGGGGAAATGCCTTCCAAAAAACTGTCATCTCCACGATATTCCGTGTAGTTTTTCAAGATAAAATCCGCAACATTTATCTCTTTTTTCCAGTCAGTTCCTTTAAAATCCTTCCAACCTTCGTAGTTTTCCATGTTCTCTCCTTTTTTTCAATATATTGAGATAATTTTAAAATAGCAACACAACATATTGTATGTTTTGTAATTTACACCTTATTATTTTACAGCCTTTTTTATGGATGTGTCAAACTTTTTTAAGCATAATTAAACAATATTTTTTTCTTTAAAAAAAGCCTTTTAAACAAGGCTTTTTAGATATTTTTTAATAACTAAATTTTTTCACTGACTTCGGCTTTTGTTTGAATTTCTTGTATCTTTTCGCTTAGAGATTGCATATTCTCTTCAAGTTGAACGTGTATGCATCGCCCCTGAAAAGCCCCTTTGTTGCCACGCAAAAGATTGATTGCGGTGTATTCTGGCACAACCTTAAACACAATTTCATCAAACGGGAGCCCTTCAACTTCCATCACTTGATTGAACTTCAATGAAACAAATGTGCCGCTTTGAACATCTTCTTTAAACATCTCGTCTGTGACAACCGCAAAAGCCGGCAAGGTTCGTGAATTTTCAAACATATTTAATATTTCATCTTTAAGGTCGGTCTGCTGTTCTTGCGTCAAAACAATTTCTTTGCCGTCACTTAAAAGAGTTATGTTTTCCGCAAATGGCAACGCGTCCGCCGCGTTAAAAAATGACATTATCATCATTGGAACTCCCATTAAAAAGAAAAAGAATTTCATGTTGCACCCCTAATTGTAGGCTGTGCAAAACATTGTTTTTTATACAGTTCTTTCCCAAACAAATTTTGGATAATCGTCTTCAAAAATATCCCAGATTTCTTTGCTGAAACTCACTTCTTCTGGATAGAAAGAGCCTGTGCTAACACAATTTCTGTCACCTGCAAAGCCAGTGTGGTCTTCTGGGAAACATTTATCTTTGCCAAAACAGTTTTCAATTATTCCACCAAGATGTCCCACCAAACTTCCATATTTCAATTCGCCGGTGTAATCAATCGCCGTGTAACTGTGATTTATTGTGATAGAACGTTCCAGTGGGGTAAAAGCCCCTGCAAGTCCACCAACATAACCTGTTGATGTAAGCGCCGAAAGCTCAATCGAACCTTGAACATAGTTGTTTGAGTTTGCACTTCTGCCAACCCCCATAAGTCCGCCGATTGTAGAGTTTTCTGCAACCCCAGAAATAGTCATTGTAATTTTGTTGGCATTTTGTGACAAATTCATCCCACTTGCGCGCTTAACATCTCCAATCATGCCGCCAACTGTAAGTTCATTCACATCTGCCGCATTAAGTGTAAGTTGTGTTTCATTTCTGTTTTGGAAAATTTTTGAATTACCCTGTGCAACCCCTGCCATGCCGCCAAAAGTCAAATTCCCTTTTTCGGCATTAAGCGTGATGACAAGTCTGTTTTCGCAACCCACAATTTGTCCGCCATTGTTTACACCAACCATTCCAGAAATTGTTGCATCGGCGCTTGTTGTGATTTCAAGAGTGCCACTTACAACAATGTTTTTAAGTGTGCCTAAATTGTTTTGTGCAACCGCCCCAAACAGTGTATTTTTAACAGTTTGTTCTGCAAATTCAATTTCTAAGTTTTTGACTTCGCCTTTGTTTTTAGAGAAAATTCCAGAGTTTTGAAGTTTTATATTTGTAAGTTTATGGCCCTTGCCGTCAAGAGTGCCATAAAAGTCCAAACTCTTCCAGCCACCAGAAAGGTCTATATCTTTTCCAAGTTCAAAGTTTGCATATTTGGCATTTACAAGCAAAGTTTTCATTTCTTGCGCGTTGTTTAATGTGATAACTTCTGGTGTGATGTAAAAAGCAAACAAAAACCAAAACAAATTTAAAAAGCCAATACATACAACTGTCGCAACAATAACCTGCGTTTTTTTCAAAAGTTGCTTTTTCTTATTCTTAACAAGCAAAAAGATGAAATTGCCAATCGCAATCGCCACATTTACGCAAGTTAGGCCAATCAAAAAGTCTTGGCTGAAATACAAATAAACTTCTTTTGGCATTGCCAAACAAATGACAAGCAAAAGCGAAGTGAATATCATTGGCGCAAATTCTAAGAAAATTATCAAAAATTTCTTTAAAAACACGTCATTTTTTATATTTTTTACTTGTTTTTCGTGAACTTCTTGCGTTGTGGAAGGTTGAACATAGTTTTTTAGCCCTGTCGCTTTCTCTTCAACTGCAATCACACTAACCGAACTTTCCAAACTTAAATCAAGCATATCAAGGCGCTCTTTAAGTTTTTTGCAAAATTCGACATATTCTTCAAAAGTTTCAATTTTGTCAACTTTGTTTAAATACATTTCAAAGGGCTTTAATTGGCTTTTGAAATATTCCACACCCTTGCTTATGCCTGAGTTTTGTTTGTCAATTTCCAAAAGCACCTTTTGATTTCTCAACAAAAATTCACTCAACTTGGATTTCAAAACATTTCTGTCAATTATCTCGTCACTGATTTTTTGCTTTTTGCCTTTGTAGAGATTGGACTTGCTTAAAATGGAAGTGTAAAGTTCGTCATGTGCATTGTCGCCAAGTTCCAATAGAGTATTCCATTCTGGAAATTTGGAAATTTTAACATCTGTTGTGATAAGTTCTTTATCGTTTTTGCAATGCGCTTTTATCAAAATCAAGTCCCAATAATTTTCGCAATTTTCCTTGTCTTTGGAAATTAAAATTGAAAGATATTTTTCCGCAACTGTAAAAAATCCCATCTGTTGAAATTTTTGAGAAATATTTTTAAGTGTGGATTCAAGCCTTTTTTCGTCTTCTATGTATGAAAGATAAAAATCAAGTTGCTTTTGCGCCTTTTCCAAATCCATAAATGCAACTGGAAAGAGCAAATCCAAATACACTGCCACAAAATCAGCGCGTGCTGAAGCATTCAAAAATTTGAATATGTTTTCAAGTTCTTCTTTATTTTGATAGTTTAAAATATCATTTGGAGTTTTGTAGTTTTTCATAAGCAATGAAAAATTGCTTTGTTCATGCCCCTGGTCAATCTCCAAAATCTTGTTGTAATATTTTTCATCGTCACTTTTTTGCGCCAACATATAATAAAAATGCACAAATCTTTCAGTGTCATTCTTTTTAAAACACTTCAAAACTTTTTCAATAAGTTCTTCATCCATGCTTTCCACAGCCTTGTTTTCGGCATGGGAAATAAGTTCTTCGCGATTTTTGCTGTTGTAGCCTGCAAGATATACAATATATCTGTTGTAATATTCCACACTGTCAAGTTTCATGACAAGTTCTTCCCACTTGTCAACAAAGTATTCCGCAAAATCCTTGTTGGCATAACGCAAGATATTTTCCAAACTATCCTTGTCTTTGAAATTTGAAATGTTTTCAAAAAATTCGTCTTTCGTTTTGATTTTCTTTTCACACAAAATCTTGGCAAAAAGAATTTCGCTGTCATATGGGTCTTGTTCAAGTGCTTCGTCAATGGTCTCTTTTGCCGTGTCAAAATCTTCGTTTTTTAAAGAAAGAAAAATCCATTTTTTCTTTGTGGCATTGTCCAAATTCAAGTTTTCAACATTGTAACTTCCAAGTTCCACAGGGCTTATTGTTTCAATATCAACATATTCCTTTTTCTTTGGCTGAACTTTTTCTACTTTGACGGTTTCAATTTTTGCAGATTGTGCAACCGTCTTTTTGCTTTCGCTTTCAAGCAAAACTTCAAAGTCTTGCATGAAAGAAACAGAGTTGATGTCAATCATGTTTTTGATGAAAGAAAGTTCTTTTGGAATAAACTTTTTGTCACTGTATGCCACAATCAAACTTGTTGGGGCTTTTTGTTTATGCAAAATGAGATTTAAATAGCGGTCAAAAAAAATCTTGCAGTCGTTTTTATCACTTTCTGCAAAAAACACAAATGCCTTGCAAGTTTTAAATGCTTGAAAGGTTTCTTCTTCCTTGTCTTTTTCTGGAAGAAAATAAAATGAAAAATTTTTCAATTCCGCTTCAATTTTTTGTTTCAGTTCTTCATTTTCAGTGCAAACAAAAACATCGTAATTCGTTTTTGATGCCTTTTCTTCATAAGCTTTTTTTATCTTGTTTATTCTAATAGCAATATCTTGATAGGTTTTTTGAGTTTCCTGTGGGGCAAGTTCAATCGCTTTTTTAAAATCTTCATCATCCGCAAGAGAGATAATATTTTCATAAAAACGAGGCCTTTCCCTAACTCCGCGCCTGTTGTTGTAAAGGACAATTTTATTTTTTGCAAGCGCCCTTCCCAGATACGCTTCAAATGACATTGGATAGAGCCCCAAAATTTTGTCAAATTCATCCACTGCGCCATCAAAGTCTAGGTCACGTAAAATCTCATAAGCTCCAACAATTAAAACTTCTTCTTCCTTAGAAGCGTGTTCATCGACATATAAAGTCCCACAGAACTTGCATTTAACCATGTTCTGCCCAACAACTTTATATTCTCTACCCCCACAATTATTACAAACACGCTCTCTCATATTTTTCCTATTTTTTCTTTTTTATGTAGTTTCCAATTTCCTTGTTGTAATCTTCAAAAGCCTGCATTTCTTTTTCAGTCACACTAGGTGGCATTTGCGACAACACGCGGTCAAAATCTTCATTCGTCACAAGCACAACACTGTCCGTGGCAATGGCTTGAAGAAGTGGCTCATCTTTGGCACGGTCACAAAGTTCTTCAATATCAGCGCCACTGTAACCGTCTGTATCTTCAACAATTTTGTCAATATCAAAATCCTTTGCAACTGGCACACCCTTCATGTTTTTTTCAAGCATAAATTTGCGCGCTGGAGCATCTGGAAGTGGCAGATAAATTTTCTGTGAAAAACGTCCACTTCGCATTGCTGCGCTGTCAATGTCCCAAGGTCTGTTGGTTGCACCCAAAAGCAAAAGGTTTGGATTTCGCCCAGCAAAGCCGTCTATCTGTTGCAAAAATTCGTTCACTCGTTTGTCGTTGTGAGTGTCAAGTCCGCGTTTGCCGATAAGGCTGTCCATTTCGTCAATAAAAATGATTGCCCTGTCCTGCTTGTTTGCTTCTTCAAAAAGGCTGTTGATGTTTTTCTCACTTTCGCCAACCCACTTGCTGACAATGTCACTGCCCTTGACGGCATAAAATTTTGCGCCAACTTCGTTTGCAATGGCTTTTGCAATCATAGTTTTTCCAGTGCCAGGTGGGCCATACAATAGAACTCCGCCCCCAGTCTTTTTTGCATACATCTTGTATTTTTCTGGATATTTGACAGGATTTATCATTTTGATTGTAATGGCTTTTTTAACATCATCAAGCCCTGCAACATCCGCAAATTTTATATCTGGAATCTGTGCTGTTTGCCATTTTTTGATGTCGTCATCTTCTTCGTCATCATTTTTTTTGTCAATCTTGGCTGGCTTCTTTCCAACATTGTCGGCAATCTCCACAAGCCGCCTTGCACGATCCATGCGCACTTCTTTCAAATTGCCTTTTGAAAGTTGTGCCATTCTCATCATTGTTTCACTTGCAAGGAGAAAGTTACGCTTTGCAAGCGTTATGTTCCCCTTTTCTTTTGCTTCCTTGCCTTTTCTCATGTAAAGTTCAAAGGTGTCGGCTAAAACATTGATGTTTGTTTCTTTCATACAAATCCTTTATTTGTTTTCGTCTTCAATTTTCTTGCGAACTTCTTCCATCTCTTTTTCAATATTCTCATCCGAAAGTTCGTCTTGACTTGCCTGCTCCATGATAAACTTTTCAAGTTCTTCATCACTCATCTGTTTGCCAGATTTGTCCTTGCCAGCATTGTAGAATGTTTCCTGGCTCATTTCCATAAAGTTGTCCATCTGGTCTGTTTGAGTTTCAACGGCAAGCATGGCTTGTTCAAACTGCGCCTGAATTTTTGCAAATTCCTTTGCATCGGCAAGTTTTGTCATCTCTTTTGAAATGTCACTCATTCCGCGAAGAAACTCACTTGTCATCATGGTCACATCTTTCATCTGCGCCGTGATTTCAAAGTTTAAAAGCATCTCTTGTGCGCGCTTTTGTTGTTGAACAGTCATCTTGTAGCCAGAAAGTGCAAGATTGAATTGTGCATCCAAATCTTTGAGTTTCGCGCGCTTTGCCGCATCGATAAACACTTGCTTTTGTTCTTCAAGGCGGTTGATTTGCTTGTTCATAGCGTTGATTGTGCGCTTGATAAGCATCTTCTTTTCAATTTCTTTTTGTTGTTTTGATTTAAAAAGTCCCATTTTTTACTCCTCCATTTTTGCTTTTTTCTTTTTAACAGGTTCGCTTTTTACCTGTGCAAGTTCTTTTTCTTCTTCGTTTTGCGCTTCTTTTTCAAACATACTCAAAATTTCGTCTTCGTTTTTGCCAATGCCATAAATTGGCTCGTTGACTTCATATGCCGATTGAACTTCTGTGAAAAGTTCGTCAGCAGAAGTAAGCACATCTTCCGCGGAAATTCTTGTTTCAAGCGCCTTGTTTAAAAACTTTGCAAGTTTTTTCTGGTCTGCCAAAAGCTCTGAAAGTGGCACTTTTGTTTGAGTTTTAAAAAAGGTGTTGCTGTCAAACGCGTCTTTAAGTTTGTTCATAAGGCGAATGTTGTATAAAAGATACATTCCCCTTTCCATGCAAGTTTGTTTTTCTTCGTTGAGATGGGCAATTTTTTTCGCATAGAAAAGTTGCAAATCCTTGCTCTTTTCCTTTTTGCCCTTTTCAACAAGCGCATCAATCTCTTTAATCTTTTGATAAACTTCCGCTTCCGCAGTGCGTTCTTGGCGTTCAAGTTCGCAGATGGAGTTCACCAAGTCTTCGCGTTTAAGGTTTTTAAATTTGTTTCTTTTAAACGGCCACATCAGTATTTATCTCCTTCATTTATTTGATATATCTTGTCAAGCATTGATTTAAAACTGTTTAAAGTGTTTTTGTCAGCAAGTGCAAGCGCCTTTTCACACTCTGGCAAGAAAATTGCACTTTTGTAAGCAACTGGATTTGTGAAAAGCTCGTCTTCGTTTGTAAGTTGAAATTTTTCAAGCATCAGCCCCCAATAGGCATCCGCGCAATCCTTGTCCCACTCCAAAGCCAACATAAAATTCATTTTTGCCTGCTCGAAACAGCCGTCTTCAAGATTGATGTAGCCAAGTTTAAGTTCTTTCTCAACCTTTTGCGCCATTTCTTCGCTTACGTTCTTAGAAGCATGATAGGTTCTTTTCATTCAATCTCTTCCTTTTTGCGTTGAACAATATATGCTTCAATCTCTTCCAAAAGCCTTAGGCAAGTTTCCTGGGTGTTGTCCTTGGCAGTTGCTATTTTAAGGTCGTCAAGTTTGTTTGAAAGTTTGTTGTCCACCAATAGAACTCGGTCGTTTGTGGTTGGATTGAAAAACCTTATGTTGTCCTTAACTTCCACAAGCCTTCTGCAAAGTTCGTCATTTCCGTTTGCATAGACAATAATGCTTTCCACATTTGCCACCATGTTTTCAATGGATTTTTTGTTTTTAATTATCCCACGAGATCCTTCTTCCTTTTCTTTTTTAGGCCTTTTTATGTATTCCTTGCAAATGTAAAACACTGCAAATCCAACAATAGCAAGCAAAACAATAATATAAAGTGCAATCATATCTTTCTCCTTTTACAATTTTTGTCCACAAGTCACACAGAATTTTGCGCCCTTTTCGTTGACAGTTCCGCAATTTGAACATTTAAGATTTACAACCTTCTCCCCACAGTTAGAGCAAAATTTTGCACCAGGCAAAAGTTCTTGTCCACAATTTGTGCATCTTTGCATCTCTTCGCCTTTGCTTTTGTTTGAACTCAACCTTTTGTAGTCGTCTTCGTCAATAATAATGTTTGCAATATTAAAGGAAAAAACCGAAATTCCATACTCACTTAAAAGTTTGTGACTTAAACTTTTTAAAACTTTTTGCGCAATGTTTTTCTTTGCAATGGAAAGCTGATTGAAACGAATGTTGTTGTCTTTGATGTAAGAAACGGCTTCTTCTTCCAAAACCGAAACAACCGTTGACTGCAACCTTTCTTGAAGTGCGTCAGCCGTCAAATCTTCCGCTGCCCCAACAAGATAAAGATAACTCTTTCGTGGGTCGCCAATTTGAACATCAAAATCGCCAGACATTCCAACCCTGTAATCTTCTTCCAACACAGCATCATAAAGATTGACCTTCTGCGGAGTTCCCCACAAAAGTTTCAGTTTCGCCGTTTTGGACATAAACAAAACTTCAATTGCAGCATCAGGCTCTTCCTTCAAATCCACAAAGTCACTTAAAACATATTTTCCAGATGAAAGTGTTTGAAGCATCTGCCCATCCTTCAACAAGATTGCGTTGTGAGTTTCTGGCACAATAAGGCTTTGACGCCCATCAATGTGTTCAATAAGCGTTCTTGTAAACAATTTTTCGTTTGTTCCAACAAATTTAATTGAGTTTTGCTCCATGATAGACTTCCCTCTTATAAGATTTTATCAAAAAGTATAATAAAAGTCAAAAAGAAAAGCGTAAATTCTTTGCATCCACCCAAAAATTTGCATGAAATTTAATCTTTTTTCTCAAGTTATAAAAATTTTTCAATAATTTGTTGACAATTTTATGTAAATATGCTAAAATTTGCTAGTCAAATGAATTGGGGGTATAGCTCAGCTGGCTAGAGCACCTGCCTTGCAAGCAGGGGGTCAAGAGTTCGAATCTCTTTATCTCCACCAGTAGTATTTTAAGAACACAGCATACACAATATGTTGTGTTCTTTTTTTTAAAAATTTTCGTTTGTGACTCATTTTGTAAAGAAATTATCGTCAAAATTATCGTCAAAATATCTGCTTAACTCCAATATCTCCTTAGTTTTGGTTGCTACAACAAAAAACACAACAAATTGTTGTGTTTTTATTTTATCTTTGCAAAATTTGATTAGTCGTCATGAGCATGGAATTC
>CANRCQ010000017.1 GCA_947629145.1 uncultured Clostridia bacterium | reverse complement strand
ATACCTCCTATGTTTACTTGCCTATATTTTAACACACTATTTTCAATTTGTAAATACTCTTTTAAGAAATTTTTTAAAAATTTTGGCAAAAATCCTATAAAGTGGGGCGTTTATGAGAAAAATGAGTGTTGGGTTTGGGGCTTTTGTGCTTATTCTAAGTGGTTTTGTGTGTAAACTTTTGGGACTTTTGTTCCGTTTGCCACTTACAAGGCTTTTGGGAATAGGTGGAATTGGCGTTTTTCAACTTGTAATGACAATCTATGCTTTTGCGCTTGTGATTACAAGTGGTGGAGTGACAAATTCGCTTTCAAAACTCATCTCTTCCGCACGCGCCGAAAACAAAGAATTTAAAGTGAAAACTTACTTTTTTCGTGCAATGGGCTTTTCATGTTTGTTTGCACTTGTCTTGGGGCTTGTCTTTTTGCTTTTTGGCAAGTTTATAAGCGCTTTTCAGGGGATTGAAGCAACAACTTCTTATATGCTGTTTTTGGTGTTGTTGCCACTTGGGGCGCTGCTTGCGTGTTTGCGTGGATTTTTTCAAGGCTATGAAAACATGGTGCCAACAGCGGTGTCGCAGGTTGTGGAGCAAGTTTTCAAGTTTGTGTTTGGGCTTGTGTTTGCATATTATTTTTCCAAAATAAGCACAAGTGCCGGTGTGTTCGGCGCGTTTTTGGGAATTGTTTTAAGCGAACTTTTTTCCTTTATATATATATTTATATTATTTTTATTAAAAAATAAACATATATATAAAAGCGAAAGTGGCACGAAAGAAGATAGGCGCGAGTTTGATAAGGCGAATTTTTTGCTGACTTTGTCCGCCTGCATTTTGCCACTTGTCAATGCGTTTGATGCACTTGTGATTGTGCCACAACTTATGCGAGCAGGCTTTTCCAACGCAGATGCCACAAGTCTTTTTGGGCTTCAATCTGGAATTGTTGGGGCAATTTTGAATTTTCCGCTTATCATTTCCATGTCAGTGACAACAACACTTTTGCCGAATATTTCCTATCTTATATCCAAAGGCTCAGGTGGAAGATTTATGATTGAGAAAGGGTTTAAAATGCTTTTGTTTTTAATTCTTCCCACAACTTTTGGAGTTGTTGCAATCTCAAAGCCGCTTTTGCAAATTTTCTATCCAAATATTTCCGCCGCACTTTTAAATATTGCATTTTCACTTATGTTTTATGGGGGATTTGCAATAATCTTCATGGCAATTATGCAATATCTCAATATGCTGCTTTTGGCACACGGAAAGTTTAAATTTATTCTTGTCATAACCGCAATTGCAGGGGTTTTGAAAGGGGCAATAACTTTTTCTCTCAGCGCCGTTGCGTCAATCAATATATTTGCGCTTGTGATAGGAAATATCCTGCTTTCGTCAACTGTCAGTGTTCTTGCACTTTGGAAACTTAAACAAATTTCTGCGTTTAAAGTGAGCTTTTTTGAGTTGTTTTTGCTTATTTTTGCAACTTTTTTGATGTTTTTGGCAGTTTTTACATTTTTAAAGAGTTTCAAAAGCAATCTTTATTTGGGGCTAATTTTGGCAGTTTTGATGGGCATGGTGGTGTATTTTGTGATAACAATTCCATATTCAATAAAAATTTTGCCCAAAAGAATGTTTAAAAAACGCAAAGAAAGTTAATCGTCTTTTAGGGGCGATATGAATAAAAAAGAGTTTGTGGAAGTGCTGTCAAAAAAGACGAAACTTTCAAAGAGAAATTGTGAATTATTTTTAAATGAGTTTAAAAATTCCGTTCTTGATGTCTGTGGCAAGGGGCAAAGTGTGTCCATCCGCGACTTTGGAAAATTTACGCTCACAGAAAGAAAGCCACGAAAGTTTTTAAATCCGCAGACAAAGCGCTTTTACATTAGGCCTGCAAAGAAGGTTGTTGTCTTTAAAGGCTACAAAAATTTTGCCGAATTTGTTAGATAAATTGCAAATTTTCTTGATTTGTGCTATTCTTATCCTATAAATATGGAAGCACGCAAGAAAATTTTTCATTCAAGACCTATCTTTTATTGCTTTTTGGCTTTGATGTTTGCAATCAGCACATCAAAGTTTGTTTTTCAGGGCAATTTAAACTACATAATCTTTGACGCGGTGTTGCTTTTAATTTTTGTTTTGTATTGTGCTTTTTTCAAACGCATAAAACTTCTTCTTGTGATTTTGGCGGTTTGTCTTATTGGATTTGGCTGGTTTTTTGTTGGAACTTCCACATTCTCCGGCAAAACTTTCCTTGGCACACAACTGATTGTTGGGCGTATAAGTGACGACTATCAAAACTCTAAAAACAGTGCTTCCAGCACGATTGTTTTAAAAGATGTGACGATTGCTGGACAGCGCACTGGAAACATTCGCTTGACGGTCAACTTTGATGAAAAAAACACATTACAGGTGGGAGATATTGTTTCTTTTTATGGCGAAGTTCAAAATGCGAAACTCTTTCAATTTGGAAATTTTCAAAGTTTTTATTATCGCGATAGAACCCCTTATGTGTGTTCGATAGAACTAAGCGATGTTGTTGTGCAAGGCAACAAACTTAGTTTTGACGAAAGTTTTAGGCTTAAAATCAAAGATATTTTGTATAAAAACATGGGGCAGGAAAATGGCTCGGTGGCATTTGCTGTGCTTTTTGGAGATAAAAGTGGCATTGATGGCGACACCTATGATGCCTATCAATCGGCTGGAATTGTGCATCTTCTTGCAGTTTCTGGCTTGCACGTTGGATTTTTGATTGCTCTAGTTGGCTTTTTCTTGAAAAAACTTAAAGTCAAAAGATGGCTGAACTTTCTTATTTCCGCCGTGGTACTTGCCATTTATGCCTATCTTTGCAACTTCTCGCCGTCTATTCTAAGGTCTGGCCTTATGGCGCTTATCATGTTCTCTTGCAGTATAAGTGGCAAACGATATGACAGTTTAAGTGTGCTTGGGCTTGCCGGAATTATCATTCTGTTTTTCATGCCACTTTCCGCACTTGACATTGGCTTTCAAATGAGTTTCTTTTGTGTGCTTTCAATCATGGTGTTATCTCCATTTTTCTCTAAACTTCTTTGCAAGGCTTTTCCAAAAATCGTTGCTGACGGCTTTTCAATCTCATTTGGCATTCAAATAGGCATATTGCCGTTTATGGCAAGCATGATGTCAACCTTCAATTTCCTTACATTTTTTGTCAATTTCTTGGTGATTCCGCTGTTTTCTGTGCTTTATCCTGTTTTGGTTGTAAGTTCACTTCTTGTGGCACTCCTTCCGTTTATGGGATTTTTGTTGACAGGATGTGGCTATGTGTTTTCACTAATAAAAGAAATTGCCGTTTTCTTTGGGCAAACTAGTTTAAAATTCACATTAGAGCCTTTGGACTTCTTTTTCTCAGCATTTTTGTATCTTGGGATTTTCTTTGCAAGCAGATATTGCCTTGCATCCAAAAAGTTTAAAGCGATTTTATGCAGCATATTTTTCAGTTTAAGTGCGGTGTTCTTTGGATTGAGTTTTGCACAAATGCCAACTTCGGCAAGCATTTCTTATTGTTATTATTACACAGAAAGTGTTGTCATTTTACACAGCAAGGGTGGGCAGAGCGCACTTGTTGATTTAGGCTCTTATGATTTTTGCCGAAAGGCGCTAAACTGTTTGAAAATAAAAAATGTGGATACAGCATTTGTATTACAAGACACATCTTATGATATAATGGTGTCAAGGGAACTTGGCATTGAAAATGTCGTTCGTTGGGGGAGTGGACAGGGTTTTGAAGAAGAAACAATTGTTTCCCTTGACGAAACAAATTTGTTGGGCGACTTTACATTCTGTTACAAGTCATTTGGCGGCAAGATTTTGGGGCTTGAAATTTCCTTTGATGACACAAGTGTGTTTATCTTAAAAGATAAACAAATCGAAGAAAATGCACTTGATGGGGTGGGGTGTGATATTGCCTTTGTGGGCAAGCAAACTGATGTTGCAAAAGCCTTTGATGAGCGGTGCATGGTGTTGGGCTATCAAGGTGGCGAATTTGTAGATTTTAACTTTATTCAAAACGGCAACATGAGTTTTAACATAGAAAATCAAAAATGGAGGTGTTTAGATTGAAAACATTAAAAGCGAGATTATCAAAAAAGATAGAGCCTTGTTATATCATTCAGGGGGAAGATATTCTTTTGTATGACAAGGCACTTGAACTTATCAAAAAGGCATCAAATCTTGAAATGGAAGACTTCAACTTCATCGTCTTTGATGAAGATAATTTTGATGTGGATGCGGTTGTAAATTCGTGCGAAACACTGCCTATGGGAAGTGATAGAAAAGTTGTTTTGCTTAAAAATATCGCAAAATTAAACGAAAATATTAAGAAAAAACTGCGAGATTACTTAAAAAGTCCTGTTTTAAGCACCTGTCTTGTGATTTTTGATTTTTACAACAAGTTTGATTTTTTGATTGCGGAAAAGGTGAGTACAAAGCGCATGGATGACCACTCACTTACAGAGATTATCCGCGCTGAACTTAAAAGCAAGGGAAAGACCATCACAGACGGCGCTTGCCAGGATTTGATTGAATCTTGTTGCAATTATTATTCACTTATAAAAAACGAACTTGATAAACTTTCCGCCTGTGACGAAATTAAGATAGATGAAAAGACAGTTAAGAATTTAGTTTGCAAAGAAGATGAATTTACAGTGTATGAACTTACAGATGCACTTTCAAAAAGAGATGCCGACAGGGCAGTTACACTTTTAAACTTAATGGAAAAAGACACAAAAACATTTACACTTGTTTTAAATCATTTTCGCAGACTTTTCTTTGTGGTGGTTTCTGGACTTTCGGACAAGGAACTTTCCGCCATGCTTTCCGTGAAGGAATTTGCCATTGTGAAAGCACGTGAACTTTCCAAAAATTTCACAAAAATTCAACTTAAAAACATATATGAAATGCTCAATGATGTTGATTTTTACATTAAAAATGGACAAATGCAGATTGAAAATGCACTTTATTATTTGATTTTTGGCATTCTTTACTGCTAAAATAAAAGGGGAGAAAAACATGGATTTACAAGAGAGCAAACAGGAATTTTTAGAAATTTATTATGACAACATAGAGCGCGATGGGGCGGAAGAACTTTTAAACTATCTTGAAAAAACGGATTTTTTCACAGCACCTGCTTCTGGCAGACGTCACAACAATTTTGAAGGCGGACTTTGCCAGCACAGCATCAATGTTTACAAAAGATTTTTGAAACTGCTGGAAGGGGAATATGGCGAAGGGTGGAGCGAAGTGATAAGCCCAGAAAGTGTTGCAATAATTGCACTACTTCATGATTTGTGCAAAGTGAACACATACACCGTTGACACAAAGAATGTTAAGGTTGATGGGCAGTGGGTTCAAAAGCCTTATTACAAATACAACGACACTCTTCCTTATGGGCATGGAGAAAAGTCTGTTTACATGATTTCCGGCTTTATGAAACTTACGCGTGAAGAAGCCATGGCGATAAACTGGCATATGGGAGTGTGTGACCCAAGAAACGCAAATGGATATGTCGTTTCGGATGTGTTCTATCGCTATCCTGTTGCCTTCCTTTTTCACATTGCCGACTATATGGCAACATATTTAGACGAAAAAATCCAAGAAGATTAAGTTTTCTAAGACTTAAAAAACAAATACTTCATATAAATAATATTGCGCTGTATGCCCAAAAGTCCCATAAATGCAATTTGCACAAAAAAATGGCATAAAAACTCAAAAAAACTTGAAAAAAAGTGCAAAAACTGTCATATTTTTTTCAAAAGGGTATTGACACTTTATGTGGATTGCGGTATAATATGGACAAGAAAAAAGTGGAGGTAAGGTTGTATGGGAGAAACTTTAAAGACTCTTAGTCTAAGCCAGGAAGAACTTGGCAAAGTAAAACCATTTATATCTAAGCCAGGCAAAAAGGACACAGGAAAAGGCAAAATTGAAATAAAAAACCATGTGTTAATTTTTGTTTTAGATAAAGATGGTCAATATTATGGCTATTTGGCAAAGAAAGGCGAAACTGAGTTTAAACTTATTTCAAAATACACATTCACTCAAGGTTACGTATGTTTTAATGGGGGAATTTCCAAGGCGGATTTAGTTGTTAAAGAACAAGACCTTGGAAAAGAAATTGTTGATTCAATCAAAGACAATTTAAGCAAATACAATGTAACAACACAAAGGCCATCCCAAACATACAAACTTCCGGTTGAAGAAAAAACTAACATAACTGAAGGAAAGGAAAAAGAACCTAAGAAAACAGTTGAAAAAGCAGAGAAGAAAGAACCAAAGGAAAAGACAAAGAAAGAACCAGCAAAAGAGCCTAAACCTGAAGAAAAGAAACCGGTCAACAAAGTTAAGCAAGAACAAGAAAAACAAAATATAATCAACACTCCACAAGAAAATAAAGATAACAAAGAAGAAAATAAAAAATCAAAAGTCAAAGAAAACAAAGGGGGAAATATGAAAACAAATATCGTTTATGACGAAAACAACAAGGAAGTCGCACAAATCTCAAGTGATAAAGTTGGCGGATTTGAAGGCAACATCTATATTATAGGTGGCGTTGCTGTCGGTGACGATGGAAAGAAAGGAAAGAAACTTGGTAAATGGAATGAAGAAACAAAAACCATTGAACCAATCAAAAAGTCAACTAAAAAATCAAAAGCGCCTGCAAAGAAAGCTCCAGAAGCATCAAAAGCTGGGACAAAACATAGTGTAACAAGAACAGGGGAAGATGGTTCTGTTAAGGGTAGCTATGTTGACGAGAAACATGGCGAAAAAGGTTTTGTGGGTGACCTTAAGAGAGCAATTGCTGAGTATGTTACCGACAATGTAAATCTTAAAAGAGCCGACAAAACTCAAGATTACACCGAAGCTGAAGAAAAGAAAATTCAAAAACTTGCAGCATTCGCGGTTAACAAGATTGTAAAAGACGCAGGTCTTTCTAAAGACGAAATGAAGGTTGTTGATGCAAGACAACAAGAACTTGTTAATTATGCTGTAAAATGTGTTAAGATTAAATACCCTGTTGAAAAGAAAGAAGTTGTTGTTGACTTTGATTATCTTGCTGGAAAGATTACAGAACGCGTTCAAAAGGGTGCTAGAATGGCATTCACTATGAGTGACATTGAAAAGGCAGAATTAGATAAAATTCTTGCAAAAGCAACTCCAGAACAAATTAGAAAGATTGCTTATGGCAAAGATGTTGAAGCCGCAAAAGCATCAAGGGGACTTGAATTTGACAAACTTGTTGCTAAAGAAGAACTTGCAAAGGCTGGCGGTGCTATTAAAATCAGTGGCTCTCCAGAACTTCAATCAGTTGTTAGAAAAGTTGGCATTGTTGACAACGAAGCAACTGGCACTGCTCATGTTTCAATCAACGAATTGAAAAATCTTGATGGTGTTTACTACAAATTAGGAATTGTTCCTGCATATGCATCTGCACTTGTTGACTTTGTTGTTAAGAAACACAAGAATCCAAAAATTACAGATGAAGAAAAGGGCAAACTTGTTGACATTGCTCACGAACTTGTTTTGAATGAAATTTTGACAGCTCAAGATGTTTCTGTTCTTGTTGAAGCTGCCGCTTTGGCTAAATCATTCACAAGCCCAATCTACAAATTCAAAGACGAAATCAATGGATACACAGAAGGTGGTGTATATCATACAGGAATTGTTGATGACCTTGTTAAAGTGGGCTCTTATGACCTTAGATCTCACAAGGCTTTTGAAGCAGCTGAACAATTTGTTGCTTCTCATGAAGATGAACTTGTTAAGAAAGACGAAGACCGTGATGTAGCTGTTGAAAAATGGGCTGAATACTTTATTAAAGTGGCTCAAACAAAGAAACACCTCAACCCAGTTGTTGGCGAGGTTGCTGCAATGGCAGAATTGACTGAAGACCAACAAAATGCAATCATTGGCTTTGTTAATGAATACAAAAACCTTGATGACATTTTAGACCTTACTGTTGCAACATCTTCTCCAATTGAAAACAAAGTTGTTGTTGAAAAAGTAAGACAACTTGCAAAGAATATGCAAATGAGCAAAAAACTTGATGGCGCTCTTGCAAGTGAAACATACACAAAGCGCGTAAAAGAAATCGAAGAAATCGCTGATGAAGAAGAAAAAGCAAAGGCTTGTCATAAAGCGGCTTCTGAAATTGTAAAAGAAGAACTTAAGAAAGAAGGACTTTCTAAAGAAGAAGTCGAATCTCTTGTTTCAGATGTTGAAGAAAATCTCAGAAAAGATGCTGGTTTAGGAAAAGTAGCAGAAGAGAAAGAAAAACCTGAAATTTCTGATGACAAAAAGCAGAAAATACAAGATATGCTTGAAAGAATTCGTGCAAGCAAGGAATATTCAAGAGTTGTAAGTGATATTGCATCACTTAAAGATGGTCAAGACAAAGAATGCCATCAAAGAGCATTGGAATTTGCTGCTGGAGAATTGGATAAAGAAGATTACTCTGATGAGGAACAAGCAGCCCTTGTTAATGGTGTTGAAAAGAAGATAAGAGAACGCGTTGGCTTGCCAGAAAACGTTGTCGCTCCTGTAGAAGAAGAAACAGCTGGAGCGGTGGAAACCCCAGTTGAAGAAACTCCTACTGAAACTCCTACTGAAGAAGTTGCTCCTGAAGATATTACAGAAGTTGTTCCAGAGGAAACAGAATCAGGGGAAACTGAAGAAGTTAAACCAGAAGATGCGGCAAAAGACGAAGACATAGAAGATATTGATGAATTTGTTAAACCACGTGTTATTGACCCAAGCAAAGTTATAGTTTCTGAGCCTTTCAACATCAATGGCGGAAAGTCAAGTGACTATCAAGGTGCGTTCGTTATTGGACCACACCCAGAAGCAAGCAATAAAACTGAAAGAGGACTTTACTTTGTAGATGTTAAAAAATTGGCTGCTGCTGGAAAGACTTTGGATGATTTGAAAACAAACTTCAACCCAGAAGAACTCTTTGGAGATAAAGACCCATCAAAGAGATTTGGTTATGTCGTAAGAAGAGCACAAATTGGAACTAACTTGTTTAGACAAGTAAACTTCTTAAGACTCGACTATTATGATACTAAAGACCATCATGGTGTAGGCGAAAGCACAGACACAAAGAACTCAAGAATTCAATCTTATAAAAAGAAAGATGCTCAAAAAGCATACAAATTCTTAGAAGATAACGACATGCTTGCAAAGACAGAGAAAAAGATGTTTATGAAAGGCCATGTTAAAGATGGAGTTCTTAAAATTGCATCGGCAGTATTTGCAGGTCTTGTTGCAACAAACTTGGTTGTAGGTGCGGTTCCAGCTCAAACAATTCCATCAGAACAACAAGGTGTGGACCGCGCTAATGCTAAGTATGCACAAGTTGTAACTAACGAAGATTCACTCTTCAGCTACAAAGACAATCAAGTTGTTGGAATTAGCAAAATGCATGAAATCCTTAGTGATAAAAAAGCTTTCGAACAAGAAACAAGAAACTTTTGGCAAAGAATATTTGCTCCTAAAGTAGGGGAACGTAGAAAAAGCGAATACAATGCTGTTGAAGCTGCTAAGGGTTATGGCAGAGTAATCGGAGGTAAAGCGGCAGCAGAACTTCATAAACATGGGGTTACTATAACAGAAAACGGAAAGGAAATTGTTTACTATCCAACAAACCCAGCTAATCCAAACTTCTTAAACGACCTTGCGGCAAGAGAATATTTGAAAGGAAATGGATTTGACTCAGATATAGCTAAAGCACTCATTGATGGATATAAAGAAGGATATGCTACTCAACGTTTAATCGATGCTGCTGGAACAGTTACAAGCGGAACATCAGAACCAGGTAACGAACAAGACACACCAACACAACCAGTAGACCCTGAATATAACAAAGAAATTAAAGCGGCATTAGGAAATGTTACTAAAAGTAATGCCGATGGTTTTACAACAATATATAAAACATCTGACAACAAATATCTTTACGCAGAGAACGGTGACAATCTTGTTAAAGTGACACTTGGTGAAGGAGACAGCCTTGCTGAACAAGTTGCAAACACAACAGATACTGTTGTTGAAGCAAAAGACGCAGCAAAGCTCTTTAGAGATATGAAACAAAGCAAGAACTTCAAAAAATATCTTGATTTACACTATGGAGAAGAAGGAATGTCCGACCAAGTTCGTGCATATGTTGTAAATCCTGCTCCAGTAAACGGAGTTTACACACCATATATTATCTGTGAAAAATTAGATGAAGCTGGTCAAGTTACTGCAATTGATATGTGGGAAGGATTGCGTGTTCAGCTTACGAAAGGAACTGACCCTAACGACAACGAAATTTATAAAGCAGCATTCTTAGGAGAATATATTGATGAAATTGGAAGCTATCCAGCAGAGAATTATTTCCCTAAAGAAAACGAAGAAAAATTAGAAGATACTGAAACTGTAGAAGAAGTAAAAGAAGAAACAGCAACTGCAACAATTGCTGCAAAAGCTGCAAGAAAAGTTGTTAAAGAGAAAGAATTAGGTGAATAAGAAAAAAAGCAAGTCAAAAGACTTGCTTTTTTCTTAAAATGATTGACATAAAACGAAGAATATTGTATTATATAAGCAACCATAAAGAGTGTGCAAGGGACAGCCCCTGTGACCACACAGCAACCTGTTTATTCAAGGTGCTAAAGGCTGAACGATGGGTTATATAAAAAACAAAGCCCATCAAACGATGGGTTTTTTCTTCATCTCTTTATGGAAAATATCATAAGGAGAGAGAAAAATGGAAAAAATTATTACAAGTGAAAGTGTAAATGTTGGTCATCCAGACAAGACTTGCGACATCATTGCGGATGCATTTTTGGATGAAGCCCTAAGGCAGGACAAGAACAGCCAAATGGCAGTGGAGTGCGCTATTAAAAATGACAAATTGTTCATATATGGCGAAGCGACTACGAAGGCGAAGATTGATTATGAGAAAATTGCAAGGGACATTTTAAAAGGCATAGGTTATGAATGCGAATTTAAAATAATTAAAGAGTTAAGTCAGCAAAGCCCAGAGATAAACAAAGCAGTTGTAAAAAATGAACTTATGGCAAATGACCAGGGAATTGTGTTTGGCTATGCCACAAACGAAACAAAAGAGTTTATGCCACTGCCGATTGTTTTGGCGCATAGACTTGTGAAAACCTATGAAAATTTTAGAAGAGAAAACAAAAACTTTTTTGCAGATGCCAAAAGCCAGGTGTCTGTTGTGTATGAAAATAAAAAAGTTAAAAGAATTTCTGCAATTTTAATGAGCGTATCGCACAGTGAAAAACTTTCCTTAAATGACATTCAAAAGACGATTAAAGAAAAAGTCGTTCTGCCAGCACTTGCGGAATATTCAAATTTGATAGACGAAAACACCGAATTTATCATCAATCCAAGTGGAAAATTTACGATTTGGGGAAGTTTTGGCGACAGTGGTTGTGTTGGCAGAAAGATAATAGTGGACACTTATGGCGGAGTTGGGCGAGTGGGTGGCGGATGTTTTTCAAGTAAAAACGCCACGAAGGTTGACCGCTCTGGCGCTTATTATGCAAGATATGTTGCAAAAAATATTGTTGCACACGGCTTTGCCAGTGAATGTGAAATTCAAGTTTCATATGCAATAGGCCGCGCTGAGCCAGTTTCGATTTACATTGAATGTTTCGGCACAAATAAAAAGCCACTAAACGAAATTGAAAAATATGTGAAGGAAAATTTCAACTTTACTCCAAGCAATATAATAAAAGAACTTGACCTTTTAAAGCCAATTTACAAAAACACAGCCTGCTTTGGGCATTTTGGCAGAGATGAATTTCCGTGGGAAAAGATAAAATAGAAAATTTTTTAAATTTAGTTGACAAATCCCCCCCCCGTGATAGAATAAAAGAAAAAGGTGAAGAGATTATGGAAAATAAAGGAAAGAAAATTTGGACAATTTTGCTTACTGTGTATGTTACAATTGTGACAGCCGCATGTGCCTTGTTTGCATATTTGTATTTTTCTGGGAATGGAAAGCTTAAAGTTGAAAATTTAAATGCAGCAGAAGCAAGGATTTTAGTTACGGATGTAAAAAATAAAACTGAAGCAACCTTTACAGGAATTGCAGGGGCTTCCATGGATGAAGACAACTACACAGATGAAAAATTGCCTGAAACCATAACAGGGTCCACAAGCTCCAATCTTTTGAAGGGGATTTCAAATATTTTAGAAGATTGTATCGAAATTCTTCAAAAAGATGCGAGTGCTGGAGTTTGGTATCATAGCACTGGGGAAACTGTAGAATACATCAAGTATAAAATTGATGAAAATAAAATTTACATATATTTAGCGTCACCTAATGAAGATGTCCACCAATCACTTGCTCAAACATATATAATCACAAAAACTGGTGAAAAAACATGGACTGTGAATACATATCTATATCTTTTTACAACTGTAACTGAAGATTCTAATTATTATCCACAAATGATGACATATAAATATGACGGAACAAAAATTTATTATGTTGAAACAGCAGTTACTCCATTACACGCAAGCACGTTTACTTCTTCTGTGAAAAATGTGTCTGAAATTGCACTGTGCGCATATTATAGATGTGATTTAAATTATCATAAAGAAATAGATAGAATGTCAACACCAGAAAAAATGGCATTGATGACCGACAGTGAAAAGGTTGAGATGGCAAACACAGTTCTTATGTATGTTTCTACATATTGCAGCCAATACAAAACAACCGATTTTGCAGATGCTCAACAAATTTAGAAATATTCTATTTTAGTTTATTAAAGTCTAAATCAATTTTGATTTAGACTTTTTTATTGGCTTTTTTGAATAAAAATGGTATTATAAGTGTGAAACCTTATAATTAACTCTAAAAAAATTAAAAAATTTAAGAAAATTTGTGAAAAAACACTTGAGTTTATAGTTAACTATAATGATAAAGTGTGGTTGAAAGGAGAAAAGATGTTTACAATCGGTCGTTTTAGTAAGATTACAGGTGTCAGCACACAGACTTTGATTTGGTATGACAAAGTTGGGCTTTTAAAGCCTGCGAAAGTGGATGAGACAAATGGTTATCGCTATTATGATGACGAAAGTTTTAAACGTCTGGCAGACATTCATTTCTTTCAGTCCATGGATTTCAGCGTGAAAGAAATGGTAAAACTTTCTGACCACATTATTGATGACAAAATTGAAACACTTGAAAAGAAAATAAACTACTATTTGTTTAACATTGAACTCCTTAAAAAGATAAAGGAGAAGAATATGGGAAGAGAAGACAAATCAATTTTCAACCTTGCTGAAAAGAAGATGTCTATTTTTGGCATGGCGGAAGAACTTGTAAAAGGCAAATGGGAATATCGCGGAAGCACAATAAATTTCAAAAAAGCGATTGAAAACTTAAGGGGCGATGATTTAGACAGTGGAATGCCAAAAAACTTGTTTTTTGGACAAAAGAATGTTGGAACAGACCTTGAAAACGATGTTTTTGGTTATTCAAGTGAATGTTTCACTTTAGAAGACAAGACAACACAAAAGAACAGAAATTTTTGGTTTTTCCTTTTTGACCACTTTCAAATTCTGGTTTTATATGAAAAGCCACTGGACAAAAAGGATGACAAACCGATAAAATTTCATTTATATGAACGTCAAAACAACAGAGAATACACAAGCGAACAAATTTACAACTTGGCAAAGAAATATTCTCAGATAAGAGAAGTGAATGAAACTGAGTTTAATGACAAACTTGTTGGATTATGGAACATATATGATGAAATTTTTGAGAGCGAAATTGATGGTTATGATGGCACAGTAAAAACAGAAGAGGCTTATTATACGATGTCGCCACTGTTTGATGTGCTTGAAATTGACGAAAAACAAAATGTTCATATTATGGAAAAAGACAAGCAGTTGGAAATATCATCCTATGGGAGGAAGAAACTTTTTACATATTCAAACACCGTTTTAAAACTTGAAATGAATTCTGTCAGGGGATTTGAATTTTATATCGATAATATTTTGATTGGAAGCAAACATTATGGTAAAATAAAAACAGTTGAAAATCAAGATTATTTGTTTGTCAATCTTGACAATAACAAAGACATAGATGAAAAAGTTTATGTTTACAAAAAACAAGGTGTTTAGGAGAGGGAAGATGATAGAGCAAATAGATTTTGAAATAATTTTGCCAGAAAAGAAAATCTCGTTTCGCGGAAACAAGGTGGAATTAGATGTTGGAATGGGGTTGCAAAAAGTTGAACTAAAAGATGCGGCAAGGTTTATTGCCACGATAAAGCCATATCTACATAAATTTAAAGACCTTGCAGACAAATTGGAATATACAATCAGCATATTTTACGTTCGTGCAATTTATATAACAGGGCTGGATGAATATCCAATGCCTTTTTATCTTCCCTTAACAAGTTTTGATGAAAGTGAAAAAATAAAAAATTTAATTAGCGAGGCAAACTTCTCTGCAAATTTGCTTTTTGATGAACTTTTACGCACTTTTGACAGTGTTTATAACTTAATAGAAAAACCAGTAATTCAAAAAGTAGATGAAGTCAAAACATTGTCTGAGGATGAGATTGTGGACAACGCAGTGAAGAAAATCAAGGCTTTTAAAAACGGAACAGTGTTTACTGTTGCAGAAGTTTTATCAGGATGTGGGGCAGATGTGAAAGATTCACAAAAGATGTTTAAATATTATGAAAAGATACATTCTCAAGTTTCAAATATTATTAAAATAGTAGATGGATATATTGGTGCAACGGTGGGGCTTCCTTATAATATAATGTGGGAAATTGTTAAAACGGAGAATTAAACATGAAAGAAGAAAAAGTTTTGTTTGACCCAATGTTTGAACTTGCATATTGTGATTGTATGTTTGACATAAAGCACTTGCAAATTTATGGAAACGTAGCCTATTTTGAAGAAAAATTTTCAAATGTAAAATTTAAAATTAGTGTGGAAAAATTTAAAGAACTATTAAAGCATCACATTCAAAGCTTTAGTTCAATCGAAAAGTTTGCAATCGAAAAAAATCTTAAAAACGACTGCCATTTGGAAGTTGTCTTTAATGGCGAACATATTTTTATTCCGCTTGGTTATCTTAAAACGGATGTTGACGAAGAAACAAAAAAATATGTGGACAACTTTGTTAAAAATGTTTTAAGCGACTTTTTGCACCTTTGCAGGGAATATAAAATCACACCTATGGATGTGGCTTACAAAATTGAAACGGACATAAAGGCAATCGAAGTGAACACAGAATTTTCAATGAAAGAAATTTTTTCTAAATACACCGAACTTTTTTGGAATTTGGATGATGCAGTTGAGATTTATAAACTTGTTGTGAGTGACCTTAAATCCAAGATTTCTCAAATGGACAAATTTGGGGACAAGTTTCAAAGGATTGAAGTTGATGACTTTGATTTTTAAACTACACTAAACATGAAGGGTGGAAATTATGACAGAAGACGAGATGATGAGCATTCTATCAAAGAAAAACAATTATATCATTGTGCAAAGGCTTGATGACGGCACATTGGATTTTGTTATGGAAACTCTTTTAAAGTTGCCGGCGGAAGAGTTTAAGGAAATAAATCCGGATGCACATTTTGATTTCACTGATTTGCCAATACCTATTGAAATTTTAAGCAAAAGTGAAACTGAAAAAGGGGCGCGTTTCTCGCCTGAAATAGAAAAAGAATTTTCAAAATTGCTTGCGGACATAAACACGGAAGGCAAAAACAGAGAATATCCATATGCTTTTGGGGCGAAAAAAGACGGGCCTTTTGATAAGATGAAAAGAATGCCTTTGGGGGAGAGTCAAACCTGTCAATATGATTGGAAATGGATTGAACAAGAACTTATTTCACAGAATTTGGTTGATGACGCGATTATATTTCACACTCATCCCAAACCTATTGGAAAACCGCATGACACACTTTACACAAAATACCCTGAAATTTTAGGGGAAATGGGAGTTAAGCCTGATGGACTTAATCTATCAATGTCAGATTTGATTGTTAATATGAGAATGGACCAACTTATAAAACAAAGCGGACATGATATGACGGCACAATCATATGTGCTTATGCATGATGGGAATTTGGTGGGATTTTCGACAGCGAATGGTGTTAAATTGGAAGAGCAAAGGGAAGTTAAAATGCAGAAAGAAACGAACACTGAAATTCAATTATAAAGTGAGGACAAAATGGCGGAAATAGCATTAAAAAACAAGATAGTAACCATTCAAGACGTTATTAAAATAAGTGAAATTTTAAATGCTCACTATTCTTCTCTTAAACAGCAATTTGAAGAAAGCAAACTCGAAAATGAAGGGAAGGAGTATAATGAAACATTCTATCGAGTTTATCTTGCTTGGGGCGAATTAAAGTTTTCAATTATCCATGCAGAAGCGAAGGAAGATAGAGATGATTTTGAGTGGTTTAAAAACTCATTGATAAGCAACGCGAAAAATATCACTGGAATAAACATTTATTATGATTGCAGTTATAAAGAAAACTGCAAAAGATATGACGAACAAGATAATCACGAGCATTTTAGATTGCATTTAGACAACAACATGATGGGTTACGGCGGTTTGGACAAGGAATTTCCACAAAGAGGACTTTCGCAAGATGCTTCCCTTCAAATCGATGAAATTTTAAGAAACTTAAAGCCTAGATATGACACTACATTGAAATACAGGACTTTGTTTCGCATGGTTCCAAGTTTTGCTATTTCTGGGATTTTAGGTGTTGTGCTTGCATTGGTGCTGTTTCTTTCAACAAGGTTCACTTTTCTGCCAATAGGGCTTGTGGATTTCATTAAAACTGACCCTTGGTTTTTGGCTGCTGGGGGAATTGCAGTTATGGTTATTTTGGGACTTATCCTTCCAAATCCAAGCATGGAACTTTTCAAAAGAATTTACATTGACAAACGATATGAAGGTTATGACACAACTTGGGAAGTAGAACATTACAAGGATGACTATGAATACTTTCAAAATCAAACAGAATTTACTGTGGGAAGGTTTTATGGTAGCGACAAAGCAAGAGAAAAAATTAAAAGAAATTTTAAAATTTCCGCAATAATATCTTTGATTTGCGTTGTTGCACTTGTTGGCTTGACAGTTGCATTGTATTTGATTTAAAACAAAACTATTTTACAAAATCTCATCATGGCAAATTTGATGGGATTTTTTTGTGGAAATAGATTTTACTTTCACAAAAACGATTGCCCTAATACATCCCGTCAAGCAAGCCCATTGGATGAGATTTTCTGCGGAAATGCGCCAAGTGCACTTTTCAATCGGCGCAAAAAAGAGAAAAAACAAGCGAAAAGCGAAGGCTTTTTTGTGTAACAAAAAACCGCGCCACAAGCGCAGTTGAAACTCTTCGAAGATTTTACTTTCACAAAAACGATTGCCCTAATCCGCCAATGGAATGCGGATTACACTCGGGGCAAAGAGAAAAAAACAAACGTCAAACGAGATTTTGGCGCTTGCGACAAAAACGAGCAATAGTGCAGTTTTTTTCTCTGGTGCGGATGGAGAGGGTCGAACTCTCACAGTGTTGCCACCACAGGTACCTGAAACCTGCGCGTCTGCCATTCCGCCACATCCGCATATTTTCTTGATGTCAAAAATTTTGACATCTTATTTTATAACATTTTTTGCAATTTGTCAATAAAAATCGGCATATTTTCTTGTTTTAAATTGATTAATTTTAAAATTTCGAAAAAGTTTAACCTAAATTTGCAAATAAGTTTACCAAAATTTACACGTAAACTTTCAAAAAAACACGAATTTTTAAAAAATATGCCTTTTTTGCTGTTTTATTTGACTTTTTTGGCAAAATTTTTGTATAATTTGGCTTGAAAAGTTTTCTTTAAATTTTTTGTTGGACTTTTTATTTTATAGAACTCTTATGTTAGATTCTATTTATAGAATTTTATTATTAGATTTCTATTAAAATTCTATTTCTTTGATTTGTATTCTTGGACTTATATTTATTTTAGGAGTTTTTATGGAACATTTGGAACAAAATGTGCGTGTGGCGGTGGAGTTGGACAACCCTTCCATCCGCAGAATTGAGGAAAAGTGCATAAAGTGCGGGCTGTGCGCCAGCGTTTGCAACGATTTTGCAAGCGTGAACAGCCATTACAGCCTGCAAAAGTGCGGCCACGGCATTTGTGTGAACTGCGGCCAGTGCGTGAAGGTTTGCCCTGTGGCAAGTTTGG
>CANRCQ010000016.1 GCA_947629145.1 uncultured Clostridia bacterium | reverse complement strand
AATGCATGGGTGAATATCATGTATGGATGCAACAATTTTTGCACTTACTGTATTGTGCCTTATGTTCGTGGAAGAGAGAAAAGTCGCAGTGAAGAAAACATTTTAAATGAAATTAAGGGCATTATAAGTGAGAAAAAATACAAAAAAATCACTCTTTTGGGGCAGAATGTAAATTCTTATGGCAAAGACCTGACTCCGCCAGTTTCTTTTTCAAAACTTTTGAAAGATATTTGTGCGCTTGATGGCGATTTTGAACTTACTTTCATGACTTCACACCCAAAAGATTTGACGGATGATGTGATTGACACGATTGCAAGTGAAAGCAAAATTTTAAAGGAAATCCATCTTCCGGCACAAAGCGGAAACAACCGCATTTTGAAACTTATGAACAGGCGCTACACCAGAGAGCATTATCTTTCTATAATCGACAAAATTCGCGCTAAAATGCCAGATGCAAAGATTACAACCGACCTTATCGTTGGCTTTCCAACTGAAACAGAAGAAGAATTTCAAGACACACTTTCGCTTGTGAGAGAAGTTAAATATAACGGCATTTTTGCCTTTATGTTTTCTCCGCGCGAAGGGACCGTTGCAAGCAAAATGGATGGACAGATTGACGAAGAAGTGAAGCGCAGACGCGTGAACGAACTTTTAAATCTTGAAAAACAAATTCAAAAGGAGAACAAAAAATGAGCGAAGAACAAACGATAGTTGATATTAACAAAGTTTCTCCTATGATGCAGGAGTATATTAGGACTAAGGAAAAATACAAGGACTGCATTTTGTTTTATCGTCTGGGGGACTTTTACGAACTTTTCTATGACGATGCAATTAAAATTTCACAGGTTTTGGACTTGACACTTACTGGGAAGAACTGCGGAGATGGACAACGCGCGCCGATGTGCGGAGTGCCTTATCACGCAGCAGACGGCTATATTTCAAAACTTGTTGCGCAGGGATATAAGGTTGCCATCTGCGAACAGATGACCGACCCAAAGCCTGGAAAAATTGTTGAAAGAGATGTCATTAAAGTTGTCACACCAGGAACTGTCACAGAAGACAGTATGCTTGATGAAAAGAAAAACAACTTTTTAATGTGCCTTGCAAAGAAAAACGAACTTTTGTCAGTTTGTTATTGCGACATTACAACTGGCGACCTTACATCCATTGTTTTTAAAGAAAATTTGGAAGAAAATTTCACAGACCTTTTAAATCGCATAAGTCCATCTCAAATTATAGGAAATGGGGATGCGAAGAATTTTTATGGCGCACTTAACATTCACAGACTTGGAAATTATCCAAAGTTTGAACAATATTTTGACTATGCCTTTGAGATTGGCAGGTGCGAAGATAACATAACTCGTCAGTTTGGGGAAAATGCGGACAGTGTTTTTGAACTGAAAAAGGATGACAAATATTCGCTTGGAGCGCTTTTGGAATATCTGCAAGACACACAGAAAAGGTCACTGAAAAACATTTGCAAAGTTACAAAAGTGAAAAATGTTGAATACATGACCATTGACAGCAACACAAGGCGCAATCTTGAACTTGTGGAAACCATTCGCGACCACAAAAAATATGGCTCTCTTTTGTGGCTACTCGATAAGACAAAAACTTCTATGGGCGCAAGATTTTTCCGCCTTATGTTTGACCAGCCACTTCAAAACAGCACTCTTATCAACGAAAGATTGGATGCAGTTGAAGAGTTGACAAAAAATCTTATTATGCGTGACAGGCTTAGCGATGCGCTTTCAAAAGTGAGAGATGTTGAAAGAATTTGCGGAAAAATTGCATATGGAAGTGTGACTCCTGTGGAGCTTTTCAACTTTAAACTGTCACTTTCTGCAATTCCAGAGATTAAAGATTTGATAAAATCAGTTCGAACGAAAAAACTTGTTTCTTTATATGAAAAACTTGACACTTTTGATGAAATTGTTGAACTTTTAGATAAAGCAATCCCAGACAGAACCTTGCGCGCAGATGCGGAAGAGTTTATTAAACACGGCTTTAACGAAGAACTTGACTCGCTTAGGGATGCAAAGCAAACCGCTCAAATGCAGTGCGACAAACTGCAAGAACTTGAACGCGAACAGACAGGAATTAAAAACTTGAAAATCGGCTATAACAGTGTTTTTGGCTTTTACATTGAAGTGACAAAAAGTTTCTTGGAGCAAGTTCCACTTAGATATAAAAGAAAACAGACGCTTGCTGGCTGTGAGAGATACATAACCGAAGATTTGAAGAAGATTGAAGAGCGCTTTCTTTCATCCAAGGAAGAAAGTGAAAAACTTGAAAAAGAACTTTTTTCAAAAATTGTCGAATATCTTTGCGGATTTTTAGAGAAGTTTTCAGGTGTTGCAAAAGTTATTGCGGAAATCGATGCAATTTTGTCACTTGCACAAACGGCAATCAAACAAAATTTTGTTCGTCCTACAATCAATCGAAACACAAACAGAATTTGCATAACCGAAGGGCGACACCCTATTGTTGAGCGCTTTGCAAAGGACGGCTCTTTTATTGCAAATGACACACTTTTGGACAGCGAAGAAAATCAAATGATGATTATCACTGGGCCAAATATGGCTGGAAAAAGCACATATATGAGACAGGTTGCACTTATCATTTATCTTGCACATATTGGCAGTTTTGTGCCTGCAAAAAGTGCGGAGATTGCGATAACTGACCGCATTTTCACGCGTGTTGGCGCAAGTGATGACCTTGCGTTTGGACAGTCAACTTTTATGGTTGAAATGAGCGAAGTTGCAAATATTTTGGCAAATGCAACTGACAAAAGTTTGGTTATTTTGGATGAAATTGGGCGCGGAACATCCACTTTTGATGGGCTTTCAATCGCGTGGGCTGTTGTGGAATATCTTGCAAAAAACTTTAAATGCAAAACACTTTTTGCAACGCACTATCACGAACTTAGCGAACTTGAAGGGCTTATTGTGGGTGTGAAAAACTATCAAATTGCCGTCAAGGAACTTGGCGACAGCATTGTTTTCTTGCGCAAAATCACACGCGGTCACGCAAACAAAAGTTTTGGGGTTGAAGTTGCAAAACTTGCTGGTGTTCCGCAAAAGGTTATTTCGCGCGCAAAAGAGATAAGTGTCAGCCTTGAAAAAGCCAATGAAAAACTGGATGCGTCCATTTTTGGCGAGAATGAAGAGAGAACAAAAAAGATTGAAAACAACAAACTTGGGCAACAAATTTTGTCTATTTTGCGTGATTTGGACATCAACAAATTGTCGCCTATGGAGAGTTTTGAAATTTTAAATGACCTTATCGAAAAAGTTAAGGATTAAAAGGAGTTTTTATGGCAATAAAAGTTCTTTCGCCGTTGATTGCAAACAGGATTGCTGCTGGGGAAGTTGTTGAAAAACCTGCATCTGTTGTTAAAGAACTTGTTGAAAACAGCATTGACAGTGGTGCAAGCAAAATTAAGGTTGAAATCGAAGAAGGCGGCATTAAAAAGATTGTCGTCAGTGACAACGGCTGTGGCATTGAAAAAGAAGATTTGCCACTTGCTTTTTTACCACACGCAACAAGCAAGATAAAAAGTGTGGATGATTTGGATGCAATTTCAACTTTGGGATTTCGCGGAGAAGCGCTTGCAAGCATTGCGGCAGTTTGTCGCGTTTCACTTTCCACTAAAACTAAAAACGCAGAAACTGGCTTTAAAATTGATGCAAGTGGGGGAGAGATTTCAAAAATCAGCGAAGTTGCAAGGCTTGACGGAACAACACTTATTGTGGAAGATTTGTTTTTCAACACTCCTGTGCGCGCAAAGTTTTTGAAAAAGCCAAAAAGCGAAGAAACGGAAGTTACACATCTTTTTGAAAAGTTTATGATGTCGCATCCAGAGATTGACTTTACATATGTTGTCGATGGCAAGGAAGTTTACAATCACACTTCTGGCACACTGGAAGAAGTTGTGTATCTTTTATATGGAAGAGAAGTGCATGACAATCTTTTAAAACTCAGTCTTGAAGAAGATGGCATAAAAGTTGGCGGATTTGTTGTTTCGCCAAAAATTTCAAGACCAAATCGCACATATCAATCACTTTTTGTGAATGACAGATATGTTGAAAATTACATGATTTCGGCGTGCGTGCAGGGGGCTTTTGAGCCTGTTTTGATGAAGGGGCGTTATCCAATCTATATCATAAAACTTGACATTCCTTTCGACCGTGTGGATGTGAACATTCATCCAAATAAAAGAGAAGTTAAGTTTGACAACACTTCAAAGGTGTTTGGGGTTATTCGCCGCGCTGTTGAAAAAGCGCTTGTTGGGGCAAATCTTATTGCAGAGTTTGAATATCGTGCCGAAGATGTTAAAGAATGGGAAAAGTTTGATATTAAAAATGAACAGCATCCTGCAATGACTGGCTTTAACAGTTTTCAAAAGACTGATGTGAACAAATTTGAAGAGCCTGAAGGGGGCGGATATAAGGTTAGTGTGGATGACAGTTCGCTTTCAAAGCCGCTGACCACGCCAAAGGACTATAAAGACAAGGGAGTTGACATAATCAATCAACTTTCAAATTACAAAACCGACAAGGGCAAAAATGTTCCTGGCGGATATATCTATTTTGACCAAGCCGGCGACAGTCTTTTAAGAGAAGTTGAAATTTCTGTTGAAAAAGAAAAGGCAGAGAAAAAGGAAATCGAAAAGGCTTTGGAAGAAAACTTTTTGAAAGCACAGCCAAAAGAAATCAACATTTTGGGAGTGGCTTTTAAAACATATATTTTTGCTGAATTTGACGACTGCATTTATGTTGTTGACCAACACGCTATGCACGAAAGACAACTTTATGACAAACTGAAAAAACAAATTGAACAAAACAATGTTGCAAAACAGGACTTGCTTTTTGCATATGATGTTCCGTTATCTGGCAAGGATGCGGAACTTTTTGAAAACTGCCTTGATAATTTGAAAAAAGTTGGCTTTGACATTCAAAAAAATGGCAGTAAATTTCAAATTAAGGCAGTGCCTTTTGTGTTAAGTGGCATAAATCTTGAAAAATTTGTTGAAGAAATTTTGAGAGAAGATGTTGCACAAGAGAGAACTGCAAGTTCTTATATCAATGAAAAACTTTGCCAAACCGCTTGCAAACACGCTATTCGTGCAGGCGATAGTGTTTCAAAAGACGAGATTTTGTATTTGATTGACAAGATTAAAGACGGCGTTCCACTTTGCCCACACGGAAGACCTATTATCGTGAAAATTTCACGCAAAGAACTTGAAAAAATGTTTAAGAGAGTGCTATGAAAAAGGTTGTGTTTATTTTAGGCCCAACGGCGGTTGGAAAATCATATTTTGGCATTTTGCTTGCAAAAAAGTTTAATGGAGAGATTATCTCTGCGGACAGTGTGCAAGTTTACAAAGGGCTTGATATTGGCTCGGCAAAACAGCTTGACACGCATGGCGTCACGCACCACTGCATTGACATTTTAAGCCCTTTTGATGAGTTTTCCGCATATGATTTTGTGGAACTTACAAAAAAGAAGATTGACGAAATTTCAAACAGGGGACATTTGCCGATTGTTGTTGGCGGAACTGGACTTTATATAAAGGCGCTGACACTTGGCTATAATTTTGGCGGAGTGGAAAAAGACGAAAATCTTAGAAAAAGTTTGGAAGAAATTTTAAATAAGGATGGCCTTGAAAAACTTGTTGAAATGCTTGAAAAAACAGACAAATCAGTTTTAGAAAAAATCGACACAAAAAACCCGGTGCGTGTGTTAAGGGCGCTTGAAATTGCACTTTCAAATGGAGAAAAAGCACAGTCGAAAAATGATATACAGCCGCTTGTGATTGCGCTTTTTAAGGACAGAGAAAAACTTTATGCGGACATAAACAGACGTGTGGACGAAATGATTTGCGATGGGCTTTTTGAAGAAGTTGAAAACCTTAAAAAAATGGGGCTTACAAAGGAAAATCAATCTATGCACGCAATAGGCTATAAGGAAACTTTGGATTATTTGGATGGGCTTATCAGCAAAGAAAGATGCGTGGAACTTATCAAACAGCACACACGCAATTACGCAAAAAGGCAGATGACTTTTTTAAAAGGCATGGAGTGTGAATTTGTAGATGCGGAAAATCGAGAAACTGCATTTAACAAAATCGAAAATATGGTGGGAGAATTTTTGAATGGAAGAGTTGAAAGTAATTGAAGAAATTGAAGAAAAACTTGCTGGGCGTTTTAAGGAAATTGAACGCATTGCTTTTTTAAATCAAAAGAAAGTTTTGGATGCATTTAGAGAAGTGGGTGTGACAACTTCGCATTTTCATGGCACAACAGGTTATGGCTACACCGACAAGGGAAGAGATGACTTTCAAAAGATTTTAGCAAAGATTTTTCGATGTGAAGATGCTCTTTTCAGCCCACATTTAACTTGTGGAACTCACACGATTGCAACGGCGCTTTATGGGCTTTTAAGGCCAAAAGACACCTTTCTTTCAATCACAGGCGAGCCTTACGACACACTTCACAACACCTTTTTTGGCAAGGACAACGCAAGTTTAGAAAGTCTTGGTGTGGAGATTAAATTTATTGATTTGGTGGACAGCAAGTTTGACAAGGATGCTATTTTACAGTTTGTGAAACAACACAAGCCACGCGTTGTGTTTGTTCAAAAATCACGCGGCTATTCAAAAAGAAAAGCGCTTTCTTGCGAAGATATGAGAGAGATTTTCTCTTTGATTAAACAACTTTCGCCAAATACTTTTATTGTTGTTGACAACTGTTATGGAGAGTTTGTTGAAGAGATTGAACCAACCGAAGTTGGCGCGGATGTTTGCATGGGGTCACTTATTAAAAACTTGGGCGGCTCGCTTGCTCCAACCGGTGGATATATTGTAGGCACTAAAAAGGCGATTGAATGCATTGAAAAGCGTTTCACTTGCCCTTCACTTGGAAGAGAAACAGGAAGTTATGAAGCAGGTTACAGGCTTTTTTATCAAGGCTTGTTCTTGGCGCCACACATGGTAAGTCAAGCCATGAAAGGTGGACTTTTAATTGGCGAAGTGATGAAAAACAAGGGCTATGAAGTCATTCCACAAACTGACGAAAAGTGTTTTGACATAATAAAGTCTGTTGTGTTTGATACAGAAGAAGAACTTATCAAATTTGTGCAACTTATTCAAAAACTTTCGCCTGTGGACAGCAGTTTTGTGCCTATGCCTTACGCGATGGCAGGCTACACCTGTGATGTGATTATGGCGGCTGGGACTTTTGTGGAAGGCGCATCACTTGAACTTTCATGCGACAGCCCTATAAGAAAACCATATATTGCATACTTTCAAGGCGGCATAACTTATGAGCAACTTAAAACGTTGGCGGTGGAGTTACTTGCTTTTGGCAAATAATGTTCTTTTTTAAGAGTGAGTTTAATAAGATATGATATGTCAAAATCAAATTTTATTCACTCTTTTTTTAATGGCTGCAAAAGGTCACTTGCAGATGCTGTAAGGGCAAACAAAATAAAACTTATTGTCACATTCATGTTTGTTTTGGTTGCAATTTCAACCGGCATTTTTGTTGCAATAAAATGTCATTATAATTTCAGCCTTGGGCGACTGCAAGAGATAAATTTGGACAACTTTTATTCAGGGGTGGCGGCTTCAAGTTCGGCATTCTTTCAACGTTGTATTTCCCTTGTTGTCAATTTTGCACTTTTAACAGGGCTTGCCTTTTCGCCAGTTTTATATCCGCTTGCTTGTGCGCTTTTCATTTACAGGGGATATCTATTTGGGCTTAACTTCACACTCATTTTCATCTTCTATGGTTTTGGTTCATTTTTCAGTGCAATCCTTATCATACTGCCGTGTCAACTTATCACACTTTTTGCCATGATTATGTATTTCATTGTTTTGCAAAAAATTAACTGCAATCTCGCTCGATTTGGGCGCTGTGAATGTAACAGGCTTATGTTTATCATCTTTGGATTTGTGTTGTTTATTCTTTTAAACTTGGCGGAGACAATTTTGCTTTGCGCACTTAGTGGAAAAGTGATTTTAGTGATTTAGAATAAAACCTTCTTTTTTGAAAAAACTATCTAAAAAAGGAGTTTTTTGAAATGAAGAAGTTTTCAATATCTTGTGTATTATGCATCATAACACTGGCAATATGTTGTGGTAGTATGCAATGTTTTGGCAGTGTTGCACTTGCGACAAATGCGGATGTGGATTTTGAAAGTAAAAGCGCTTTTTTAATGGAAGTTGCAAGTGGCGAAACACTTTTTGCCAAAGATGAAACCAAACATTTGCCTGTTGCAAGCATGGTTAAAATGATGACAATTTTGATTGCACTTGAAGAATATGACCTTGGAAATGTCACACTTGACACACCTATCACAACAACAGAAAATGCTTCGTCAATGGGTGGAAGTCAGGTGTTTTTAGACCCTTATGTTGACTACACTTTTGAAGACCTTTTAAAGAGTGTGATTATGGCTTCTGCAAATGATGCATCTGTGGCATTGGCGGAATATTTCAACGGCAACGAAAATGCTTTTACAAATCGCATGAACAGACGCGCAAAAGAACTTGGCATGACTGACACTCATTATTCAAACTGCACAGGGCTGCCATCTGCGGAACAATATTCGTCTGCAAAAGACAGCGCAATTTTGTTGAAAGAAATTTTGAAACATGGACTGTATCACAACTATTCAACAATTTGGATGGACGAACTTGTGCATCCATCTGGGCGCACAACAGAACTTGTAAACACAAACAGACTTATTCGCTATTTTGAAGGTTGTGACGGCGGAAAAACTGGCTCTACAAACGAAGCAGGTTGTTGCCTTTGTGCTTCTGCAAAAAGAGATGATATGCGACTTATCTCGGTTGTTGTGGGCGCACCAAACAGTAAAACTCGTTTCAATGAAAGTGCCAATCTTTTAAACTATGGCTTTACAAACTTTGTAAGTGAGAAATTGGTGGATTCGAGTGTTGCTATCAAAAATTTGCCTGTGTTTAAAGGCAAGGTGGAAAGTGTGGATGTTTTTGCAAATGAAGACTTTGCGCGCGTTGTGAAAAAGGCCAGTCAAAGTGGCTATGAAGTTTGCATTGAAACAGATGAGCGTGTGAAAGCCCCAACTAAGGCAGGGGATGTTGTTGGAAATGCAGTTGTCACAAAAAATGGCGAAGTTATTAAAACAATCCCAATTGTTGTGAAAGAAGATATAAAACATATGTCGTTGTTTGAAACGGCAAAAGAGATTGCTGGGAAGTGGTGATAAAAAAGAGTTGACTTGTTCAACTCTTTTTCTTTATTTTGCTTGCGTTTAGCCACTTTGTTTTGCTATAATAACAACATGGAAGAACAAGAACAACAAGAAGATATGCTTTTGTCAAGTGACAGTTATCGTTTTAAGTTGGACAACTTTGAAGGCCCACTTGATTTATTGTTGCATCTTATTAAAGATGCAAAGCTTGACATTGCAACCGTCAAACTTGCCGACATCACAGAACAGTATCTTGAATATATGCAAGACATCAAAAATGTGGACATGGACAAGGCAAGTGAGTTTATCACTGTTGCGGCAACCCTTATTGAGATTAAATCGAAGAGTGTTCTTCCAGTAGAACAAGAAGAAGTGCCAGAAGAAGATGATGACGAAGCATTGCTTCTTAGAAGATTGAAAGAGTATGAACTTTTCAAGGAAGCAGGCAAGGATTTGAAGGAAATTGAAGATGTAAACAAACTTTATCGCGCGCCTGGGAAAGAAACTGAAAAAGTGAAAATTGTTATGAAAGATATGGTTTTAGACCAACTTTTAGATGCATTTGCAAAGCTTATGACGCGTGAAGAGCTTAAAAAAGCGGTTGAAAATGAACAACCTAAAAAGATTGTGAAAGACAGATTTACTGTTGCGGAAAAAATTATTTCAATCAGGAATTTTGCCAAAGAGAGAAAACGTTTTGAATTCGAAGAACTTTTTGATGATGACATGACAAAAAGCGAACTTATAAACACTTTCTTGGCGCTTTTGGAACTTTTGAAATTGCAAACAATCAAGGTTATTCAAAGCGGAACTTTTTCAAATATTGTCATCACGGCAAACGAGGTGTAATATGGATTCACAAGACAAAAAAAATTTAAAAGACATCGTTTTTTCAATTCTGTTTGTTGCAGGCGAAGGAATTGAAAAGGATTTTATTATTCAAAAATTGGGCGTCACCGAAAAGGAACTTGACAAGGCAATTGACGAACTGAAAAAAGAATGTGACGGCGACTGTGGAATACACTTAATCACTTACAAAAACAAGGTGCAACTTGCGTCAAACCCTGCATATGCGGACTATATTAGCGAAGTGTTGAACCCTATTCGTGAAAAGTCACTCACTCGCGCCGCGCTTGAAACACTTGCTATCATTGCTTATAAACAGCCTATCACAAAACTTGAAATCGAAGACATAAGGCGCGTGAACTGCGACTATGCCGTGCAAATTCTCGTTGACCAAAACATGATTGAAGTTGTGGGCAGAAAGGATGCCGTTGGAAAGCCACTTCTCTTTGGCACAACGGACAACTTTTTAAAGCGCTTTAATCTTGCGGATTTGGCGGAACTTCCTGACTATGAAGGGCTTTTGGAGAGAATTAAAGTGATTGAAAATGACGAAGAGAAAAGTGATAGTCTTTACAATGAATTTGCTTTGCCTGACGAAGAAATCCCAGACTTTTTAAAGGAAGAAGCAAATGTTCAAAAAATAGATGCTGACGAAATTTCATAAAGCCTTTTAATAAGGCTTTTTTGTTTTATCGCACAAAAAAACAACATATATTGTTGTATGGACAAGCAAAAATCATATGCCAAAAACTATGATAATTTAAAAATTAAACATAAGTTTTCCATGAAATTTTTGATTGGGACTTTCTTTTGTTGTGTTGTGGCGGTGGCTGTTGTGGCGTGCATCTTTGGGGTTGTATGAAAAGAAAATTTATCATTCATCCATCAAGTTTAATTATATGGCTGTGGCTTTTTGTTTTTGTTGGGCCGATTATGGCACTTTCATATATTCTTTGTGTGGCAGTGCATGAAGCAGGACATTTTTTTGTTGCAAAGGCTTTGGGCTATAAACTTTCAAATTTTTCACTCTGCCCGTATGGGGTGGCACTTAACCTAAATGGACAGACGATTGACAACGCCGATGAGTATAAAATCGCACTTGCAGGGCCACTTGCAAATCTTGTGTTTGCGTTTTTGGTGTTTGGGCTTTGGTGGTGTTTTCCAAATTTGTATGGGCTAACTTATCCGCTTGTGGAAATCTCTGTTGTGCTTGCCCTTGTAAATTTGTTGCCGGCATATCCGCTTGATGGTGGGCGAATTTTTATGACACTGACGAGAACTTTTTTAAGTGGCAAGGTTGCTGGGCGACTGACAAAAATTTTCAACATTATTTTAAGTGCAGGATTTTTTGTTTTGTTTTTTGTGATGTGTTTTATAAACTTCAATCCAACTTTTTTAATGTTTGCTGTGTTTCTTGTGATGGGATTTTTGGATTTGAGTTTTGTGACAAAATATGAAAAGATAAACATATTTTGCAAGAAAAACAAAAATTTTTCAAAGCCAACCATTTATGTTGTGAGTTTAAATACAAAACTTTGCGAACTTTTATCTAAAATAAAAACGACAAAGGTCGTCATGTTTTGTCTTGTGCTTGAAAACGGCAGAATAATAAATTTAAGCGAAAAGATGATTATAAACCTTTCGCTTAAATTTGATTTAAACACACAATTATTTGAAATTTTTTAGGCAAGATATGGCAAAAGTCTGTCGATGTTTTTGCGTTCAAATTCATAGAGTTTGTCGATTATCTCATCCAGTTCGCTTGAAACACCTTTGTGGTCGGCTTTGTCTTTGATGCAGGTGATAATGCCCATAAAAGTTCCCATAAGCATCATTTCGGCAATGTTTCGATTTGTCTTGTCAAGCATTGTGCCCATGTTGATTGCACTCCAAAGTTTTGTCTTTTCAAACCAGTTGTTGTCCTTTATGCCATCAATCTTTTCCGCTTTTGCAAAGTTTTCACATTCTTTGCACAAAACACAGTATTCATCTTCTTCTTTGCACAATTCACTCTTCATACTCTCATCTTCAACCTTTGTGATAATATCTTCGATTGACTGAATTGCTGTTTTTGTGTTTTGATAGATTGCATTCAAATATTTTGTGATTTTTTCTTTATCGTCCATTTCTCACTCCTTGTTTTAGTGATGGGCAAAAACAGACAAAATATACAAAAATTCGTCAAAAAACAACAAAAAAACATGATTTTTTGTGTATTTTTTGCTATTTTTATAGAATAGAAGCATTTTTTATTCTCAAAATAATCGCATGAGAACTTCCACAAAAATCTTTTTAATAATCTCGATTGCACTTTTTATTGCAAACATTTTTCTTACAAAATATTTGCTTGCAGGCATTGTTGCAACTGGCACTGGCTTTCAAATCGTGCCAACAGCGCTGTTTTGGGTTGCTCTTGCTGGGCAAGTTTTATTCAATATATTTTTTGGAATTGTGTTTTTTAGATTTCTTCGCACTCAAAGACTTGCGAATGTCATCTTCTTTTCAACCTTTCCGCTTACACTTGCCTATGGGGGATTTTTGGTGTATGTTGGCACAGTGAAAAATATGACCGGCGTTACGGCAGAATCTGTGCGTGCAACACTCAACATTGCACAAGAAACTTCAAACAACAATCTTTTGTGGGCTGGGCTTGCAACAATTGTGTATCTTGCACTTTTGTTTGTGATAATTTTGTTTGCGTGCAGACCGCTTTCTAAGGTTGAAAAGTTTACTGGAAATCTTGGCGATGGGCGAATGAAAACAGATGATTTTAAGGTTGGCGGAACAAAACAATTTTTGGAAATTGAAAGTTCCCTTAACAAAATAAACTACAACATAAAGGCGAAGGAAAACAAGATTAAACAGACAAATTTAGAAGCACAAAAATTTATTCCAAAACAGTTTTTCAAGTTTCTTGGAAAGTCGAGTGTGGAAGAACTTGAAATTGGAAATCAAGTTAAAAAGATTGCAACGACTCTTTTTTGTGACTTAAAAAGTGCGGCTAAAAATTCTAAAAGTTTAAGTTTGGAAGAGAATTTCAATTATATAAATTCCTATCTTAAAACTGTTGCACCACTTATCAGGCGCTTTGATGGATTTATTGACAAATATCTCGGCGATGGCGTGCTTGCAGTTTTCTCTAAGCCGCAAAATGCCATTGAATGTGCACACGCGATTTTGCGCGCTATCGAAGTGAAAAACAAAAGCCAAAAAGAACTTCCAAGCATTGATGCGCGCCTTTGTGTGCATACAGGTGAAGTGGTGTTTGGAATTGTTGGGGATGAAGAGCGAAAATCTCCAACAATAATAAGTGATGCACTTTCACTTTGCAACAAAATGGAAGAGATAAATATGTATATTGACACCAAGTTTTTGATTGCAAAATCCACATTAAATGAACTTCCGCCAAACTTTGAGTTTGACCATCGATTTACTGGGGTTTTGACAGTGGATGAAATTCAAATTCCGCTTTATGAAAGTTTGTGTTATTATCCTAAAAACAAGAAAGAAAAACTAAAAAAGTTAAAGAACAAATTTGAAAGTGGGGTGCGCGCTTACAATGTTAAAAAATACAAGGAAGCACGCGAAATTTTTGAATATGTTTTGAAATATGTGCCAGATGACAAACCTTCTTATGTTTATTTCAACAAGGCAACTGAAAAAATGAAAGACGCCGCTTAATCACTTGACAAAACGGCGCTTTTCTTTTAAAATATAGGCATGAAAAAGCAAAACAAGCCAAAGTTGCGTGACAGAATTAGAAGTCTTGCAAACACAAAACGTTGTCCGCGTTGCGGCACAAGGTGTATGTTAAGTCAAAATCGTTGCCCAGAATGCGACCTTATTTTTTCGCGCTTGGAGTTTGCTTCTAACAAGGCGGCAAAAAAACAACTTAGAAAATTCAATCGTGACTATATTGTTTACACAAAGGATTTGCCAAAGGATGTGAGTTATTTCAAACTTTTGATTTTAACACTGCTGTTTGGGCTTTTTGGGGCGCAATATTATTATGTTGGAAAATATGAAAAAGGCATTTTAATGACCGTGTCTTTTGTCTATCTTGTGCTTTGCACAATCTTTAATGCCTATCTTGTTGAATACATGGAAACTATGTTTTTATACTTTCCAATTGGGCTTGCCGGCATGGCATGGATGGTGAGCATTGTTTATGTTGTTTGCCGAAAATTTAAAGTTCCAATTATGGTTGATATGCCAACTGTTGAGAGTGTTGAAAAAGAAGAAAATTCTAAAAAAGACAACAAAAACACTGAAAAAATTGAAAAAAACACGAAAAAAACTGTTAAAAACGATAAAAAAGCTGAAAAACCAAAAGTCGAAGAGATTATTGAGAAAATTGATAAAGCACAACAAAAAGAGGATGAAACATGAGAGTTGTTGTTGGAATTTCAGGCGGAGTGGATTCAAGTGTTGCAGCATATCTTTTGAAACAGCAAGGACATGATGTGATAGGCCTTTTTATGATTAACTGGGAAGAAGGGGATGAATGCACCGCCGAAGATGATTATGAAGATGTGAAACGCGTTTGCACAACTTTTGGCATTCCATATTATTCTGTCAACTATGCAAAGGAATATTATGACAGAGTGTTTAAATATTTTTTGAAAGAATACAAGGCTGGGCGCACACCAAACCCAGATGTGTTGTGTAATCGTGAAATTAAATTTGGCCCATTTTTGGAGAAAGCAAAGGCGCTTGGGGCGGACATGATTGCAACTGGGCATTATGCAAAAACTTACACGAAAGATGGAAAAACCTATCTTGCAAAGTCAAAAGATTTGAACAAAGACCAAACTTATTTTTTAAATCAACTAAGTCAACAACAACTTTCAAGTGTGATTTTTCCGCTTGCCGATATTGAAAAACCACAAGTGAGAGAAATTGCAAAAAAACTTGGGCTTTCAACGGCAGAGAAAAAAGACAGCACTGGAATTTGTTTTATTGGGGAGCGAAATTTCAAAAAGTTTTTAAAACAATATCTCCCTGCGCAGCCTGGCGATATAAAAACACTGGATGGAAAGGTTGTTGGGCGACATGATGGGCTTATGTATTACACCATAGGTCAGCGCCGTGGGCTTAATATTGGCGGCAAGGCTGACGGCAACGGACAGCGCTGGTTTGTGCTGAAAAAAGATTTGAAAGAAAACGTTTTGTATGTAAGCCAAGGGGAGTGTGATGAGTTGTTTTCAAACTCTTTGGATGCAACTGATTTCAACTGGATTCCTGAAATGCCAAGTGAGAAGGAATTTGACTGTCTTGCAAAGTTTAGATACCGTCAAAGTGACCAAAAAGTGAAAGTTTTTATCACTGGAAAGGACACAATTCATGTGGAATTTGCCGTTCCGCAACGCGCAGTGACGGAAGGGCAGTTTGTGGTTTTATATTTGCCGGATGGGACTTGTCTTGGCGGCGGAATTATTGACAAGGTTTATAAAAATAAATAAGTGACAAAATAAATGCAAAAAACTCCAATTTTTGCATTTTTTTATGCCGGAAATTTTTGTTATACAAAATAAAATATTTGTATGGTCGAATTTGTGCTGATTGAAAATTTTTTCATAAATTTGATTGTGCTTAAAACAAGTGCTTTGCTTTTGAAAGAAAAGGGCAAGTTTTATCTTTTGTCGGCATTTTTATGTGGCTGTATTGCCGTTGCAATCGACACATTAAAGCCGTCAAATATTGGGCAGTTTATTTCAAATGTTGGCATGGCGGTGATTGCAATTTGCATCACTTTTAAATTTAAAAAATTCAAAAAGTTTTGCGTGATTTGTGGATGTTATCTGCTTTCAAACTTGCTTTATGGGGGAGTGTGCTTTTTTATAAATGGTTTTTTTGGAATAAAAAACACACTTGTTTTGCTTTTGTTTATCATTTTAATTTATTTTGTTGTCAAATTTGTCATAAAAAGATTTTCCAAAAAACGCGCAATCGACAACTTTTGTTTTGATATTGAAATTACAAGCGGCACAAAAAGTGGGAAATGGCGTGCGTTTTTGGACAGTGGGAATTTCTTGAATGACCCTGTGACTGACAGCCCTGTGAATTTGGTGAATTTTAAAGTGTTTTCAAAGTTGTTTGGAATTGATGAAAAACAACTTCTGTCAAATGAACATTTGCAAAAACTAAAATGTGCGCATTACATCAACTTGAACACACTTTCTGGAAAGGACAAAATTTTGGTGTTTCAGGTTGATAAAATTGTTGCAAAGGGACAGACTTTTGAAAATGCCACACTTGGGCTTTGTTTAAAACAATTCAACTATGTTTTCAATGCAGATGTGATTTTAAACAACAGTTTCGCTTAAAAGGGGGATTTTATGAAACTTTTATTTAAAATAAGGCTTTTGATTTACAAATTTTTGCACAGGGATGATTTGCAAGAAGGGCTTATGTGTTATATCTGTGGAAACAAAGCCTTGCCGCAGCCACTTGGCGCTGATGAAGAACTTTCGCTTTTGATGCAACTTCAAAATGGAAGTGAAACGGCAAAGGATAAACTTATTGAACACAACCTTAGGCTTGTGGTGTATATTGCCAAAAAATTTGAGACATCTGGAATTGAACTTGAAGATTTGATTTCAATCGGCTCGATTGGGCTTATCAAGGCGGTGAAGACTTACAGTGTGGACAAAAACATCAAACTTGCAACCTACGCAAGCCGTTGCATTGAAAATGAAATTTTGATGCAACTTAGAAAAAACACACGCATGAAAATTGAAGTTTCTTTGGACGAACCACTTTCCGCTGACGGCGAAGGAAACGAACTTTTGCTTGCTGATATTATTCCAGTGGATGAAGACAGTGTTTCAAAAAATATTGAATTGAGTGCGGAAAAACAAATTTTGATGGACGTGATTGAAAACCTTGATGAAAGAGAACAAATTATCATGAAACTTCGCTTTGGACTTGTGGGGTGTGGAGAGAAAACTCAAAAGGAAGTTGCGGATATGATGGGCATAAGTCAAAGTTATATTTCACGCATTGAAAAGAAAATTCTATCAAAAATGCGTAAAAAACTTGAAAAAAATGAAGATTTTTGATGTTTTTTAATAAAAAAGTGTAAATTTTTTGTTTTTTACACTTTTTTTGTCGAATTTAATTTTTGTGGCATACTTTTGGGGTTTGTTTGACACAATACCTTAAAAAGGAGTTTTTATGTCCAACAAAGTTGTAATTTCAGGAGTGAACACTTCCACTCTTCCAAAACTTAAAAACAATGAAATAATGGAACTTTTGAAACAGGTTAAGGCCGGCGATGAGTTTGCAAGAGATAAATTTGTTGTCGCAAATTTAAGGCTTGTACTTTCGGTTGTGCAACGCTTCTCTGGGCATTGCGACAAAGCTGACGATATGTTTCAGGTGGGGTGTGTTGGGCTTTTGAAGGCGATTGACAACTTTGACGAAACGCTGAACGTTAGGTTTTCAACCTATGCCGTGCCTATGATTGTTGGGGAAATTAGAAGATATATTCGCGACAACAACTGCCTTAGGGTGAGTCGTTCTATTAGGGATGTTGCATACAAGGCACTTCAAGCCAAAGAAGAATTTATTAAGAAAAACAATTGCGAACCATCACTTGAAGAGATTGCAAAACTTGTGGAACTTCCTGTAAGCGAAGTGACTTTTGCACTTGATGCAATAAGCGAAACATTGTCCTTAAACGAACCAATTTACAATGACGGCAACGAAACAATCAGGCTTATGGACCAAATCGCAGATGAAAAAAATTGCGATGAGTCTGTTGTGGAAAAACTTTCACTTACTGATGCAATAAAAAATCTTTCTCCGCGCGAAAAAGAAATTCTTTTGATGCGCTATTATGTCGGCAAAACGCAAATGGAAGTGAGCGAAGAAGTTGGTATTTCGCAAGCGCAAGTTTCAAGGCTTGAAAAAAATGCACTTAAAACAATAAAGAGTTTTATCGAATAAAAAAAGACCTAAAAGGTCAGTTTTTATTTTCGTTATGCCAAAAATTTTGTAATTTTTCAACAGTTTCTTTTGCTTCTGGCAATTCTAAATTTTTCAGTTGCTTCTTTTTTTTCCAAAAAAGAAGATTTGCAAAAAAGGATTTTCTCCACTTTTTTCTTGTTTCTTCTAAAGGCGCATCATCGTAGCCAAATTCACGATGACAGCAAGCACAAATATCATGCGATGGCACACCTTCTTCATCATAAGCAGGCTCGTCCAAACCTTTCCAACCACAAACTGGACAAATATATTTTTGTTTCTTTTCTTTTTTCATTTTTCTCTCCACTTTCATTATTTTAACATGGGGGGGGGTACTTGTCAAGCTTTTGTTTAAAAAACCGCACAAAAAAAGTGCAGTTTTTTTAACAATAAAAAGAAGATGAAACTTCATCTTCTTTTGAAAGAAACTCACGTGGTATATTGTCCACAAAGTTATTACTGATTGGGAATACTTTCCTTTTCACCAAACTTTCATATATATTTTACATTTTGTTTTTTTAAATGTCAATACTTTTTTAAAAAAAGAAAAATGAAAAGATTTTTGAGCTTCTACTAAAATTTTTACGATTGCGCAAAGTCGTCAAGCTTTGCTGCGACTTTCAACCGGCGCAACAAAGAGAAAAAACAAGCGAAAAGCGAAGGTTTTTTTGTGACAACAAAAAACCGCGCCAAAGCGCAATTTAATAATTTCTTCGAAGATTTTACTTTTACAAAAGCGATTGCCCTAAATCGCCAACGGAGTGCGATTTACACTCGGGGCAAAGACAAAAAAATAAGCGCCCAACGAGATTTTAAATAGAAAAAACTAATTAAGCGATTGCGCAAAATTGCCAACGCAGTGCAATTTTCAATCGGCGCAACAAAGAGAAAAAAACAAACGCCAAACGAGATTTTGGCGCTTGCGACAAAAACGAGCAATAGTGCAGTTTTTTTCTCTGGTGCGGATGGGGAGGGTCGAACTCCCACGGTTTCCCACTTGCCCCTTAAACAAGCGCGTCTGCCATTCCG
>CANRCQ010000015.1 GCA_947629145.1 uncultured Clostridia bacterium | reverse complement strand
ATTATACTTGTTTATTCAACAAAATCCAACAAAATTTTCATCCGTTTATATCTAATCTTGTCGAATTTAAACAAAAATCTTGATTTTCGCAAAATCTAAATTAAAAAAATTGTGTTCAGTTGACACCAAAAGTAACTGAACACAGCAATAATTTAAAAATGTTTTTAATATTGCAAAATGTTTTTATACATATTTTCTATTTGAGATGACTGTATTTTAACAGGAAAATTTTGCAAACGCTCCGTGTTAACTGAGTTGACCAAAACATTGATAACTTCTTGAGATTTTTCCTTTGGAGCATAAATTCCAAAATCTTTTAAAATAGCCTGAAACTTTTCTACAGATTGCTGACTTGTCTGGCAATCAAATGCTTTATCAATATCTTTTAGAATTTTATTTAATTGTGCTTTTTTATGTGGCTCTTTGCATTTTGTTTCATAATCAATCAATGTTTGCCATACACTTGGCAAGCAAATTGCCACAGCATGTCCATGTGCAATTTCATATAAATGCGTAAGTTTGTAACTCATTGCGTGAGCAGCGGTCGTTTTTGCTATGTTAATAGCTTTTCCAGCCAAATTTGATGCCAAAAACATATTTTTTGCAATCTTTTTTGAGTAATTTTCATAAATATAATGTGGATAATTTTTTAAAAGCATTTTAATGGCTTTTTTACTATATCTTTTACTTTTAGAACTTGCATTGACCGACCACCAACTTTCAATTGCATGACATAACGCATCAAGAAAAGTGCATTTCTTTTGATAATCCGGCAGGGTTTTTAAAGTTTGTAAATCAAAAAATACATATTTTGGAATTAAACTTTCATGCATGATAGACTTTTTATTGCCATCTTTATAAACAACAGCAAAACTTGTCGCTTCACTTCCTGTGCCTGCCGTTGTAGGAATTGCCAAAAACTCTGTTTTGGGTGTTTTATAATTTTGTGTATCAAAGTTATTCTCACTGAAAAGATTTATGCATTTGGCAACATCAATGGCGCTTCCCCCACCTATCGCAATGCTCAAATCATAATTGTCTTTTTTAAAAAGTGAAACTCCCTTTTCCACACTTTCAAAATCTGGATTTGGCTTAAAATCTGTAAATTTATCTACTTTTATATGTAATTTTGAAGAAATGTTGTCAAAATATTTGCCAAGATTTTGTGTTGACAAAAAATCGTTGCAAACCAAGAAAATCTTTTTTGTCTTGTTTTTAAGCAAAAATTTATCTAACTTTTTATATTCTTCATCTAAAATTTGGGCTTTCATACTTCCTCTGGAATCAACCTAATAATTTCTTTGAAAGGCATACAAAATTCATCACATTCAAGTGCGCGATGATTTTTTAAAATTGTTTCTGCCGCTTTTTGCATAGATGGAACAGCGCTTCTTGTTAACTGATTTGCATAAATAACGACATTAACCCCTATTGCCTTAAATTCTGCTTCATAAACTTGATTGAATGATGTTGGAACTACAACAATTGGAGTTTGTTTGTCGTCTGCTCTAAATTTTTGTACAAACTCTATTATCTCACTTGGGTCTTTCTTTCTGCTGTGAATCATGATTGCATCTGCCCCAGCTTTGACAAAAGCCTTTGCCCTTTTTAATGCATCATCCATTCCTGCTTCTAATATCAAACTTTCTATTCTTGCGCAAATCATAAAGTCTTGTGTTTTTTGAGCCTTCTTGCCAACCATAATTTTTTCACAAAATTCTTCTATGGATGCCTGTGTTTGTGCAACTTCTGTTCCAAACAAAGAATTCTTTTTAAGCCCCTTTTTATCTTCGATGATAACCATTGAAACACCCATGCGCTCCAAAGAACGAACAGTGTATGCAAAATGTTCAGGCAGTCCCCCTGTATCACCATCAAAAATTATAGGTTTTGTTGTAACTTCCATTATGTCATCAATTGTGCGAAATCTTGATGTCATATCAACAAGTTCTATATCCGGCTTCCCTTTTGCAGTTGAGTCACACAGTGAGCTTATCCACATTGCATCAAATTGGTTGATTTTTCCATCGCTAAAAACTTTTGTATTTTCGGCAATCAATCCAGTAAGTCCACTGTGCGCTTCTATTGCTGTAACCAGCCCTTTTATTCCTATCAGTTTTTTCAAACGGTTTCTTCTAATATCCGGCAAGGACATATTTGATTTCATTCTTGCTTCAAGTTCTTGATATTTTTTATCGTTTGAATAAGGATATTCAACCAACTTCCCGCCATAAGTTGACAAAACTTCTATTACTTCATCCCTTACCGGCTTTTGATAACCTGTTTGCCAATCATCTCCGTGAACAACATAGTCTGGTTTATATTTTTCCAAATTTCGCCTGTAACTCAATTCATCCTGTGGCACAACCCTGCTAACACCAACAATGTTTTCAAGCATCGCTTTACGTTCTTCATAAGGCACAAACGGATACCTTTTATATGATGCAACCGCAAGGTCTGTCATAACCCCAATAATAAGCTTTCCTAATTTCTGCGCCTTTTTTATTATAGCAATATGTCCACTGTGAATAAAATCGGTTGAAAAACACATATAAACTGTTTTATTTTCAATTTCATGCAACCTTGAACTTACAACAGACAGATCTTCTGGGCAATCTATTTCTTGACAAAGTTTATCTTCTACATCCATTGGAACAAGGTTCATTTTGTCACTTACAAGATTTAAGGCCTTTTCGGCATAACAATTTGTTTCGTTGTTTTCCACAAACTTTGCAATTTCGTTCATCCACACATTCATATCATGTCGAGTTAGTTTATACAGTGGTTGTGCACTTAACGCGTCATTAAAAAACTCAATACCAACCTTTTCAATTCTTCCATTATGAATGACCGCCTTAAAATCCTTCTCTGGCAATTTCATTTTTGAGCTTACCACCATGCAACTGTCTGGGAAATTTATTACATCATCCAAAACAGAATATTCAAAAACAATGTCGCCATGCATCAGGATTATATCATCATCCAAATATTCCTTTGCACAAAACATAGAGTAAATATAATTTGTTTTGTCATAAATTGGATTTTTTACATAGACAAATTTGATTGGCAGACCAAGCGAATTACAATAATTTACCAATACATCATCAAAATACCCTGTTGTCATAACAACTTCATCAACACCACATTCCAGCAGCATATGAAGTTGTCTTGAAAGAATAGTTTCTGTGGCAGAGATTTCTGTTAAACATTTTGGATGTTCGCTTGTCAAAACTCCCATCCTTTTTCCCATACCTGAATTTAATATAAGCGCTTTCATTCTTTTCCCTCCAAATAACGCATAAAGTTTTCTTTGTTCTCCTTTGCTGTAGTGGTCGGCCTTCCCAAATCACTTCTTGAGTTGATAGAACATTTAACTTCAATAAATGTCAATTCTTTAGAGCCTTTTGCAATTTTAAGACATTCTTTAAGCTCATTCATGTTGTCAACTACAAAAGTTTTTTTATAACCACAACCTTCAGCAATTTTTCTTAAATTTATTTGTGACATTACTGTTGGCATTCCACCCACAGATTCGTGGGCTTCATTGTTCAAAACAATGTGAACAAAATTTTGCGGAGAATTTGCACCTATCACCGCCATTGCACCCATATGCATTAAAACAGCCCCATCCCCATCTATACACCATACTTTTGTCTGCGGTTTTGAAATTGCAATTCCAAGCGCAATAGAAGAACTATGCCCCATCGACCCCACAGTTAAAAAATCATATTGATGCGATTGTTTCTTTTTCACTCTTATTTCAAATAACTCTCTTGAAATTTTCCCTGTTGTAGAAACTACACAATCTTCTTGTGCAATGTCAACAATATTTTCAATAGCGTTTTCTCTTATTATAGTGTTTTTATTTTGATAGGAAACTTTTCCATCAAACTCTAATGCACCCTTTCTTATAACAAAAGCGATTGATTTTCCATTCTTTAAATTATCTTTTTTTGCATGAAGAAAATCTTCAATTTCCTGTTCTTTTGTTTCCTTGCCTAATATAAAATGCTCAATATCCAAGTCATCTAAAAGTTTTAATGTAATTTTCCCTTGATAGATGTGTTGAGGCTCATCCTTAGTATTCGGCTCTCCACGATAGCCTATTATAAAAATCATTGGGATTCCATAAACATTGTCATTTGTAAGGGATGCAACTGGATTTACAATGTTTCCTTCGCCACTGTTTTGTAAATATACAATTGGAATTTGCTTCGTAGATAAAAAATATCCTGCAGCCAGTGCAACCGCATTCCCTTCATTTGCTGTAATTATATGGTTTTGGGAAATCCCTTCAGTTGATATTAAATAGTCGCATAATGCTTTTAGTTGTGAGTCAGGGACCCCTGTAAAAAACTGTTTAGTCCCCACATTGCAAGATTTTTCTATGATTTGTATAAAGTCTTCAACTTTCATTTGTAACCCCTGTTATAAAAATATCAGTTTTATCTTTTATTATTATACAACATTGTGCGGTTGAAAAACAACCTATTTGCAAAGTTTTCATCTTCTAAGTTTTTATTGTTTTATTGCGTTTTAATAAATTGTATGTTATAATTATAATGTAACTGAGATACTTTAAGAATTTTATTAAAATATAAAAGGAATGGAAGATAAAATGAAAGAAGAAATACAATATTTAAAAAACTCTCCTGTTTATGCAATGTCATTAGGCTCGAAAGAATTGTTTCATTCAAATTTTTGGCATTGGTTAATGACTTGCGAAGATATTAAGCCAAAAAATGCGTTTGTAAAAATCTTTTTCGATTTGAAAGATGTCGATAAAATTGAAAGAGAACAACATAACAGGGATTTAACTATTTGGAAAAACAATGTTGCTTATGTAGTTGAGAACAAAATAAAAAGTGTTCCGTATAAAGAACAACTTAAAAAATATGAGACTGATTTAGAAAAAAATCAATCATTTGGATGCGGAATCTTAACTGGCATTTTCAAGCCAGATTTCATGGAAGATGATGATTGTAATAAATGGAAATTTGTATCTTACAAAGAAATTGGCGAACAAATATTGGAAATATTAAAACAAGTTAAATGTTCAAATTTTAACAAGTCAGTAATTACGGAATATGCAAAAATTGTGTTAAATATTTATAATATTATTACTGAAAAACTTAAAAATACAAAAAAATTGATTCAAAATAACGATTGCAAAGATTTGGAAAAAATACGATTAGATGACATCTGTAAAAAATATTGTGCGGAAAAATTTTCAAAGTATTTAAAACAAACAATGTTAAATAATTTGGAGTTGTTGTTAAAAGATAAAACAAAATGCAGGCTTGAAATTAGTTCTGGATTTACTCGTAAATCTTCTTACAACGATTTTAGAATTTATGTTGACGAAACGGATGTGCAAAAAAAGTTTGAGTTAGGAATTCAAATCCAAAATGGAGAATATAGAATATCAGCAGTAAGATTTGGCAAAATTGATAACAAAATTGTCTTTGATGAATTTCAAAAGAAAGGATGGTTTTTCCCAATAGAAAAAATTGACAACAAAAAATTTATTAACGGAAAACTTACTAGTTTAAGAAAAAAAGATGGTTTTTGTAAATATGAAACATCCGGAAATGAAGGTTATCATTTTATTTATCAATACTGGAATATTGAAGATTATTCATTTGAAACTTTAAGCAAAGAAATATATGAAGATATGAAAAAAGCAATAGAAATTGTAAACAACATTATCTAATTTTATTGAAAGGAGAAGGAATATGGAATATCGCGATTTATTTGATAAGGACAGAAAATTTACTGGCGAAAAGATTGCAAAAGATTTGCCCCTGCCACCTGACCGATATATCACAGTTGTGATTGCCGTGATTGAAAACAGTGACGGGGAACTTTTGTTGCAAAAACGCTCACTAAAAAAGGGCGGACTGTGGGCATTCACTGGTGGGCATCCAAAATCTGGGCAGACGAGTTTGCAAGGGATTTGCGAAGAGTTGCAGGAAGAGATTGGTGTGTCTGTGGATGAAAAAGAACTTGTTTTGTTTAAGACAATTCAAGGGCCAAGAACATTTACTGACCTTTACTATGTGAAAAAGGACATTGAACTTGAAGATTTGAAATTGCAGACGGAAGAAGTGGCGGATGCAAAGTGGTTTGACAAAGAGCGCGTTGAAAGAATGATTTTAAATCGTCAATTTTTCGACCGTCATGTAACCGCATTTTTGGCATTTAAAGACTGGCGCAATAAAGATTTAGAAAAATAGGTGTGATATGGAAAAATTTGAAGATGTTAGGAACACTTTTAATAAACAAAAAGAAGTGCTTGAAACTCCGCCACTTGATATACTTTCAACATTAATTTTCAACGAAAGTACAAAGTGGACAGACGACACTCTTCCAAAAATGTTGATTGAATATGGCAAACATTGTCCGTTTGGGATTGAAGACTTGCACAAAAAAGGCATAACAGGAAAAGGGGTGACTGTTGCGATAATCGACCAGCCACTTGCGTTAAATCACCCTGAATATGACGGAAAAATTTTGCATTACAAGGATTTTTGCAAAGACGGCGGAATAAGCAGTATGCATGGGCCAGCAGTCACAAGTTTGCTTGTTGGAAACACCATTGGTGTTGCCCCAGGTGCAAAAGTTGTGTATGCCGCCTGCCCAACTTGGACTGCAAATTCAAAATATCCAGTGAAAGCATTTGATTGGATTATGGAAGTCAACAAAACTTTGCCAGAAAGTGAAAAAATCAAATTTATTTCAGTTTCCGCCGCTTTTGGTGAAAAGAAATTGTTTAAAAAACATTCAAAACTTTGGCTTAAAAAAGTGAAAGAAGTGCAAGAAAGTGGAGTTTGCGTTGTGGAATGCACAGAAGGAAATCGCTTTGTTGGTGCTGGCTATGTAGATTTTGAAACAAAGGAATTTGTGTATGGTTTTCCTGATAGAAGAATGAGATGTAAGCAAGTGGGAGAAGTTCACGTGCCAAACTCACTTAGAACTGTGGCGGAAAGTTATGACAACAACAACTTTTCTTACACCTATTGTGGTCACGGTGGCCTGAGTTGGGGCATTCCATTTGCGGTTGGAACTTTGTGTTTAGGTCAACAAGTCGCCCCAAAAAAGACAGCATTTGAACTAAAACAGGCCTTAATTGACACAGCCGCTGAAAATGAATGTATAATCAATCCTAAAAAATTTATTGCAAAGGTTAAAGAAAAAGAATTAACAAAATAAAGCCAAATTCGGCTTTATTTTATTTTTTGCGTGTAATATTTATAGTTTTTTTGGAATTTTTGCAAATAATTCTCCGTTTCGGCAAAAGGAATTTTTTCAAGAGTTGTGCCGTCACCAGAATATTTTTCGTCTGCAAGCCAACTTTTTACATTTGCAGGGCCGGCATTATATGCGCAAAGTGCAACTTGTAAATCTTTGAATTTATTTAAAAGTTGCGCCAAATAAACACTTCCTATATAGATGTTTGTTTGCGGATTTTCAAGGTCATATTCCCCCAAATTCAAATTGTTTGCAATCTCTTTTGCAGTTGACGGCAAAACTTGCATAAGTCCAACTGCGCCCTTTGGCGAAATAGCACTTTTGTTGAAGTGGCTTTCCACATTTATTACACTTAAAATTATGGCAGGTTCAAGCCCAGTTTCTTCACTTGCAAACTCAACTTCTTCTGTGTATTTCAATGGAAAAATTGTGCCATAAACACAATTTATGCCAAAAATTGCTAAAAAAACGATGGAAAATGTCAAAAAAACTGCAAAAAACCACTTCATAAGGATATTTTATGAAAAATAAGCATTTTCATGCTTATTATAATTTTATTATTTTCACGCGCCCCTGAATGTTTATCATGGCATAAAAGCCGTCAAAAGATTTTAGATTGATTTTTGAAATTAAAGTTTGAACGCGCGAAAAGTAATCACTTAAAAATTTCACGGAAATCCCACACGCACCATTTATGACTTGCGGAGTGTTGATTATGGCAACTGGAACATTGTTCGCTCGAAGCAAGTTGGCAAAATTTAAAGTGGCAAAGCGAGATTTGAAAACTGCCAAAGTGTAGTTCAAAACACACCTCCTTATGCACAATATTCCCCCTTAAATATTATATTGTTAATATAAAAATTTTGATAAGGGGCAGTTATGATATATTTTGACAATTCCGCATCAAGTTTGATAAAGCCAAAAAGTGTGCAGAAGGCGGTGGCAAACAGTTTGGAATATTTCACAGCAAATCCTGGAAGAAGTGGACATAAAATGGCGCTGAAAGCCGCTTTTGAAGTGGAAAAAGTGAGAGAAAAAGTCGCAAGACACGTTGGGACAACTGCGGACAATGTGATTTTCACACTCAACTGCACAGATGCACTAAACTTGGCAATCCTTGGCACTCACAAAAATGGACACGTGGTCTGCACAGTGAATGAGCATAACTCTGTGCTTAGGCCACTTGAACATTTGCGACAGACTGACCCAAATTTTTCTTATTCCGTGGCATTGCAGACAGGAAAAGATGGAATTGTTTGGGAAGATATAGAAAAGTGTTTGACTGATAAAACATATCTGGTTGTCGTCAATCACATTTCAAATGTAAATGGAGATGTTGCCGAAATTGAAAGAATAGGCAAAAAGTTGAAAGAAAAAAACATTCTTTTTCTTGTGGATGGTGCGCAAGGTGGCGGACATTTTGTGTATGATATGCAAAGTATGGGAATTGATATGTTGGCGCTTGCACCCCACAAGGGCTTTTATTCGCCGCAAGGGGTTGGCTGTTTGTGTATAAGAAATGTGGATTTGCAGCCCATTCGCTTTGGTGGAACTGGCACAAATTCACTGGAACTTGTCCAGCCAGAATCCAGCCCAGAGCGTTTTGAAAGTGGCACAATAAACACCCCTGCAATATTGGGCTTTGGCGAAGGAATAAATTTTGTTGAAAACAATTTCAAACAAATTCAAGAAAAATTGGAAGATTTGACGACTTATCTTCACTATGAACTTTCAAAACTCCCACTTGAAATTTACACAAAGACTCAAAACACACACGGAGTTTTTGCATTCAACATCCCTTCGCTTAACTCCACTGATGTTGCAAATATATTAAATGAAAAATTTTCCATCTGTGTGAGAAGCGGCTTCCACTGCGCTCCACTCAAACACAAATCCTTAGGCACGATTGAAAGCGGCGCTGTGAGAGTTTCCTTTTCTTATTTCAACACTTATCAAGAAGTGGAAAAATTTGTTTTTGCAATAAAAAGCATATTAAAACACTTAAAATAACAAAAAAACTGCAAAAATTTGCAGTTTTTTATTTCACTCTTTCAAGATTTGAAAGTTTCATACGGCTGTCATCTTCGTAGCCTTCTCCATCCAAACACAAATTTGTAAATGACTGTTTGTTTTTCAAAGCAATTCCATGCCCTTTGGCATAAACTATGCAGCCCAAAAGTTTGCTGTCATCTTCCATGCGAAGATAACCTTCTTTGTGTTGGCAACCCCTTAACATGGAGTTTCCCATCATGTTGACATCTCCATACACAATAGAACTGTCAATCACAGCCGCGCCACAAACAGACACTCTGTTTTGTGGTTCGCAAAAACTTCCGTTTATCACACCATTATTGATGATTGTTGTGTTTTGCATAAGTCCGCTTCCACCTGAAACAAGTCCATTGCCACCAACATAACAAGTTTTCAAAGCCATACAGCCTTTGCAAATCCAACTTTCTCCATCTTGTGAAAGGATTTCACTGCCGTCATCACAAATTTCAACATATCCGCCCTGTTGCCCCCTTTCAACTGTCTTTGTCATATGTGGATTGTGAACATCCCTAAGTGCAATAATTCTTCCAAGAGTTATTACTTTTCCATTGTAAATAAATGTTCTTGTGTGTTCTTTGTCAATAATGTATTTCATATTTCCCCCAAATATATGAATATTTTAACACAAAAAAAGCAGTCTGTCAAGACCGCTATTTTTGATAAATAAAACGTTTACAATGCTCGCAAGTGATAACTCCCTTCTCTTTAATTCGTGAAATTGCAACTTTTGGCTGTTCCATGCGGCATCTTCCACAAAAAGCCCCACCTTCAAGCGGAACAATAACAGGAAAAATGTTGTCATTTCTTTTCTTCTTGTATTCCGCCAAAAGTGTGGAGTCAACATCCTTTTCAAGCGCCTTTAATTCTTTCTCTAAACGCTCTTTTTCAGGTTGAAGCGCCTTTGTTTCTTCGTCAATTTTTTGTTTGCACATTGCATATTGAACGCGCGCATCATCAAAAGTCTTTTTTGTTTTGTTAAATTCCGCCAAGATGTAATTTATGTTTTCTGCACTTTTTTGCAGCATTTTTTCCAAAATATTGAGATTTGAAAGGATTTTCCCTTTAAGTGAGTTGACTTTTTCAATATCTTCAAATGTCATATCTTCAATCTTGGATGAAAGCATACTGTCCGTTTTTGATTTGTTTAAGTTGTATTTTTCTTTTATATCTTCAATCTCTGTGATAAGTTTTCCTGCTTCCGCTTCAAGTTCCGCCGAACGCGTTTGTGATTTTTTTGCAATGGCTGTAAGTTCGTTTGCTTTTTTGCGATATTGACTGTTGAAAAGTTTTTGCTCAACCTTGTAAAGTTCTTCGTCTTTTGCTTGATATTTCAATAAATTTTCAATGTTCATCTTTTTCTCCTATTCCACAAAATCGGCAAGTTTTTTGCTGCGATTTGGATGTTTAAGTTTTCTAAGCGCCTTGGCTTCAATTTGACGAATACGCTCTCTTGTGACAGAAAATTCTCGCCCAACTTCTTCCAAAGTTTTTTGACGGCCGTCTAAAAGCCCATAACGCTGACGGATGACTTCCTGTTCCCTTGGAGTGAGTGTGTCGATAACCGCCAAAAGCTGCTCTCTAAGCAAACTTTGCGTTGCACTTTCAACAGGAGATTTTGCACTTTCATCCACAATGACATCCGCCATTTTGCCGTCATCTTCTTCGCCCATTGGGGTTTCAAGTGAGATTGGGTCTTGTGCCGTTCTTTGAATTTCCATAACCTTTGCAACACTAAGCCCCATCTCTTCTGCAATCTCTTCAATAGTTGGCTCTCTTCCAAGTTTTTGCATCAAAGTTCTTGTCACTTTGATGTATTTGTTGATTGTTTCCACCATATGAACTGGAATTCTTATCGTTCTGGATTGGTCTGCCATGGCACGAGTGATGGCTTGGCGAATCCACCAAGTTGCATAGGTTGAAAACTTAAAGCCTTTTGTATAGTCAAACTTGTCCACTGCACGCAAAAGCCCCATGTTGCCTTCTTGAATAAGGTCTAAAAATGACATGGAAGTTTTGCCAACATATTTTTTTGCAACACTGACAACAAGCCTAAGGTTGGCTTCACACAAAACTTCTTTTGCGTGCGCATCGCCCACCATAACTTTTTTTGCAAGTTCTCTTTCTTCATCTGCTGAAAGAAGTGGAACTTTTCCAATGTCCTTTAAATACATCTTCACAGGGTCATCCACACTGACCGACATAACAAGATCAGCAAAGTTGTCTTTATACAAATCTTCATCGTTTGTTTTGATGATTTTAATTCTTCTTTTGTGAAGAGTTTCAATAAATTTTTCAATATTTGCGGCATTTTCGCCAACTTTTATGAGAGAAAAATAGACATCTTCTTCGTTTATAGAGCCTTTTTTCATTGCAAGAGCCTGCAATTTGTCATAAACTATTTTAATTTTCTCCATTTCTTTATCTTCTGCCATTGAATTCCTCCAAACTTTTATTTTTTAATTGCAATGCAATTTTTCCTAGATGTTTTGCAATTTCACTTCGTTTTTCCAAATCTTCGCAATTTTTGTATTCTTCGTTCAGTTTTGATTGTAATTTTTTCAAGTCTTGTTCGGCAATCTTCCACAAGCATTCCTTAAAGTATCTTTCTTCGTCCCCTTCAAAAACTGTAAAATTGAAGTTGACAATGTCCATTAAAAAGCCGTCTTCACTTGCCCCTTCAATATCAAAAATGGATGAAAGTGGCAAGTTTTTGTTTATTATTTCCAAATAATTTTCATAACCTTCCAACAGTTTTTCATAGTCAATATTTGGCAATACATATCCTTTTTTGTGTAAAAGTGATGCAAGTATAAACTTTGCCGCTTTCTCATCTCCGCGTTGAATTTGCGGAGTTTTGTCTAAGACAACTTCACTTTGCTTTGGCATGGTGTCTGCATTGTTGACATCTCGCCTTAATATATCAAGCGGAATTTTTGTCAAATCTCGCACTATTTCAAGATAAGGCTCATAAAGTGTTCCGCTTCCAAGTTTTCCAATCTCTGCAAGAATAATTCTAACAAACTTGTTTTTTTGTTCTGGCACATTCAAATCAAACTGATTTTTATAATGCTCAATCAAAAATTCCATGTAAGGCTTGGCATTGTTTATCATCTCTTGCAATCGTTCTTTTCCAAGATTGTTTAAAACTTCGTCTGGGTCTTTGCCGCCTTCAAGTTTTATCACTTTCAAATTACAATTGTAATTTCTAAACATATCAATTGCACGAAGTGTGGCTTTTGTTCCTGCGCCATCTCCGTCAAAACAAAGATATATGTTTTCATTATAGCGAAGTAGTTCTTTTATGTGGTCTTGCGTCAGCGCCGTTCCCATGCACGCAACTGTGCATTTAAAGCCAGCCTTATGCATTGCAATGACATCCATCTGCCCTTCAACTAAAATTATTTTGTCTAAAAGTTGCTGTTGTTTTTGCGCTTTTAAAAGGTTTATTCCAAAAACGACCCTTCCTTTTTGAAAGACAATAGTTTCCGCCGTGTTCTTATACTTTGCAAAATCAGTTTTCTCCAAGGCGCGCGCACTGAACCCTATGCACTCCCCAAAGGAGTTGAAAATTGGAAACACAAGCCTTTCGCCAATAAAATCATATAGATGATTGTTCTTTTTTCCACAGATGCCGGATTCTAAAAGCTCTTTTTCCGTGAAGCCCTTGCCTTTTAGATAGTCCACAATATCTGTCCAATTTTTTGAGTAGCCAATTTTGAAATCTTCAAGTTCCCTTCTTGTAAATTTTCTAAGTTTGATGTAGTCTTGTGCAACCTTTGCATCTTTATTATACAGATTTTCCATGTAGTGTTTGTAGGCATAGTCAAGTGCCAAAAGCACACGCGATTTAAGTTCTTTATCTCCCTTAATTGTTGATGTGCTTTGAAGTTCTGGAAGTTCCATTCCTGCCTTTTCCGCCAGAAGCTTCACCGCATCCCAAAAGTCCAAATTTTCCATTTTTTCAACAAACTTTATCACATCGCCAGATTCTTTGCAGCCAAAACAATAATAAATGCCTTCTTCCGCATTTATTGAAAATGAAGGAGTTTTCTCGCTATGAAAAGGACAGCAAGCCCAATAGCGTTGCCCTTTTTGCTGCAAACGAACATAGTTTGAAGCGATTGAAACAAGGTCGCTTTTTCTTTTAAGTTCGCTTAGCCATTCCGTTGGAAAGCCTTTATTTTGCATAAAACCTCATTTTTTGCGTTATGTTTATATTATAACACAAATATCTTTCAATTCCTTTAATTTAAGCAAATTATTTATAAAAAAATTACTAAATATAAAAAAGTGAGAAAAAATCTCACTTTATTTTTCCAGTTTTCAATTCGTCAATTTTAACTGGCTCTTTGCCCTTTAACATATCAGCCCCAACAATTTGAACGCAAAGTTCTGTCTTTGGAAGATTGTATTTATCAACCTTCTTTTCGACTTCTTTGGCAAATTTATCAAAAATTTCTGGGTTTGTAAGGTCAAAATCTGGCGTTTTATATTTGAACATTCTCAATGAATCGTGATATGACGAAACAGTCTGTCTGTTTTTCATTTTATTGCCAAAAGCCGCTCTTATAAGGGATTTTGTTCTAAGCAACATCTTTATATCTTCTTCTTTGAGATTTGGAATATTCTTGTAAAAATCGCAAATAAGATACAACATCGACATTGGTGGAGTTGTTGTGTAAACAAAATAGTTGCATGCATATCTCCTTCCCTTACTGTCTTTGTATGAAAGTGCCTTGTTAATTTCCCTTGTCTTTGTCAAGAAACTTTCAACAATTTCATTATCTTGTGGAGTGTTTTGCCCTTTTTTAAATCTTTTTATGCAAGATGAAACTTCGTTGTAATAGTCCCCATAAATCCCAGTCAATGTGTAATGTTGACGAAGGTCGTGTTTTGACTGAAAATACAATTCAACTTCTTGTTTAACATTTTTAAATGTTTCGTCTTGTTTTGTTTTGTCAGTCATAAGAGATTCGCAGTTTTTAAGATATTTCTCAACGGTTGCCCAAATAAGGTCATATTTTTCGTCTTCCATCTTTCTTTTAAGCCCAGTGTGGTGATTGACAAATTCATTTGCAATATTGATATACATATTTAAAATGTTCTTTTGATATTTTTCATTTATCTGTGTCTGTGGGCCATCAATCAAAAAACCAGCCTGTTCAACATAGCCCATGTCAAGAAGGTTGCGAGTTATATTAAGTTTAAATTGCGTGTCCACAATTTTGTTGTTTGTGTTTGTCACTTGAATACAACTTCCAAAAACTTTGCTGAGTTTTTCCGCAGCAATTGAGCATAAAACTTTGTCCAAATCTTCCCCATTTGTGATATTAACCTTTTGCTCTGTGAAAAAGTCATTAACAAATTTGTTAATCAGTGGTAAGATTTCTTTATACTTAATCTGCCATGCTTCCTTATCTACAAAAGAAGAAATTTCTTCTTCTCTTCCGGCTTCACAATAGCTTTTCAAAAATGCCTTTGCAAGTCTTTTGGTTGAAAACTTTGTGCTTCCTTCTTTTTTATAAATGCCAGCAAGTAATCTGTCATAAAATTCAAAGAAAAGTTCTTCTTTGTCCATGGACAAATCTAAGCTTTTTTCAGGGATTTCTTCAACCCAATATCTAAAGTTTTCATCAATAAGTTCTTTGTCTACAGTTGTTTTATTTCTTTTCATAATCGCCTCCGTAAAATACGCTCTATTCTATCATAAAAGTGCAATTTAGTCAATAACAATTTGCAAATTCACATAATAACCAATAAAAAAATGACCTTTTCGGTCATTTTTTAATAAACATCTCTTTCTTCTTCTTTTTTCGGCTCTTCAATTTCAACAACCAGGGCTTCCGTTGTAAGCAATGTTGCCGACACAGACGCCGCATTTTGAAGCGCACTTCTTGTCACTTTTGTTGGGTCTAGAATTCCCTTTTGAATAAGGTCGCCATATTCGTTTTTAAGTGCATCAAATCCAAAGCCAACTTCTTGTAAATTTTCATAAATTTTGTTGACAACAACTCCGCCATCAATTCCTGCATTTGCGGCAATCTGTCTAATAGGCTCTTCAACCGCCCTAAGCACAATCTCAGCACCAGTTTTTTCATCTCCAGACAACTTTTGAATGAGTTTTTTAAGGGCTGGGGTTGCTTTTAAAAGCGCCACTCCGCCACCTGGCACAACACCCTCTTCCGCCGCTGCTTTTGTGGCAGAAAGGGCATCTTCAATCCTAAGTTTCTTCTCTTTCATTTCAACTTCTGTTGCGGCACCAACCTTAATAACAGCAACTCCGCCAGAAAGTTTTGCAAGGCGTTCGGTGAGTTTTTCCTTGTCATAGTCACTTGAAGTTTCTTTGATTTGGTCTTTAATCTGTTTAACTCTGCCAGCAATTTCGCTTTGGTTTCCGCCACCTTCCACAATTGTGGTTGTGTCTTTGTCAACTTTCACAGATTTTGCTCTTCCCAAATCTTGCAGTGAAAGGGTTTTCATGTCAATTCCAAGTTCGCTGGAAACAAGCCTTCCCCCAGTGAGAATGGCTATGTCTTCAAGCATGGCTTTGCGCTTGTCCCCAAAACTTGGAGCCTTTACTGCAACAACTGACAGTGACCCACGAAGTTTGTTTAAAATAAGCGCCGTCAGTGCTTCGCCTTCAACATCGTCAGCAATAATCAAAAGTTTTCCGCCACATTTAACAAGTTGTTCCAAAAGTGGCAAAATCTCGTTTAAATTTGAAATTTTATTGTCTGTAATCAAAATATATGGATTGTCAAGTTCGCAAATCATCTTCTCTGTGTTGGTGCTCATGTAAGGGGAAAGATAGCCGCGATCAAACTGCATTCCTTCCACAACAGAAAGTTCTGTCTGCATGGTTTGTGATTCTTCAACCGTGATAACTCCGTCATTCCCCACCTTTTCCATCGCCTGTGAAATGAGTTTTCCAACAGTTTCATCCCCTGCGGAAATGCTTGCAACCTGCTGGATGTCCTTTGAACTTGAAACTGGCTTTGAAAGTTTTTTAAGTTCTTCACACACAACATCCACGGCACTGAAAATTCCTTTTTTCAATATGATAGGATTTGCCCCTGCCGTAAAGTTTTTCAACCCTTCTCGAATGATTGCTTGCGCCAAAACACACGCCGTTGTTGTGCCATCCCCAGCAACATCGTTGGTTTTTACAGAAACTTCTTTGATAAGTTCCGCCCCAACATTTTCAAATGGGTCGGCAAGTTCAATCTCTTTTGCAATTGTCACACCATCGTTTGTGATAAGCGGTGTGGAATATTTCTTTCCCAAAACAACATTCCTGCCTTTTGGGCCAAGCGTTATCTTAACCGTGTTCGCAAGTTTGTTGACGCCTGTTTCCAAACTTTTGCGCGCTTTTTCGCCTTGTAAAATAAGTTTTGCCATAACTTCCCCCTATTTCTCTAAAACAGCCAATATATCTGTCTGCTTAATTACAATATATTTCTTTCCATCCAAATTAAATTCCGTTCCACTGTATTTTGTGTATAAAACTTCTTGCCCAACTTTAAGTTTCATCTCAACGGTCTTTCCATCCATCGTTCCGCCTTCGCCAACCGCAACAACTGTTGCAATTTGAGATTTTTCTTGTGATGCCGTTGGCAAGATGATGCCGCTTGCAGTTTCTTTTTCCGCTTCTTTTGGCAAAATAACAACTCTGTCAAATAATGGTTTTATTTTCATAACAACTCCTTTTTTCTACCTTTCTATTATAGAATTCTTGTAAAAAAAAGTAAAGTTAATATGTCAATAAAAAAATAATCGGCACAATTTTTGTGTCGATTATTGTAGATTAAAGACTTTTGTCAAGTTCGGCTGATAATTGTTTTTTATACATCTCTCGCTCATGCTGTCTTTTTGAAATTGCTTTTTTCTTTGCAGAACCCTTTGAATTTGCTACTCTTCCAGTAATGTTTTCAGCTTTTACTTTTCTGCAAATTTCGCCACTGACAAGCACTGCTTTTCTGTGACCCTTAACGTCTTCGCCTTCAAGTTCTCTAAGCCCAAGTTCAAGGTCTGTGTTCAAATCATTTTCTTTGTATCTTCTCATTTGTATATCTCCTTTTCACATTCCCATTCTATCATGAAAAGGCTGTAAAGTCAAGCCAAATTTTTACATTTCAACAAAAAATTTTACTGCCTAAAATCTTCATATAAATGTATCAAAAAAACAGAGATTGCTCTCTGTTTTTTTACGCTTCTTTTCTAATCAAATCTCCTGTGTCATCCAACTGGAAGTATGGAGATTGAATATCCCATTCCCAAGTCAATTTACTACCATCACCTCTCCAAGCCAAAATATAAAGCACTCCATCGCTAATTTCTTTTACATTTGCTCCAATTGTAATCTTTTTTGGTGTTCCACCAACGCTAATTTCATTGTAAGTGAAAACATCGTCTGTTAAATTAAATACAGCTTTGTCAATTTTTTCCAAACTGTCAGCAAATTCAACTTCCTTACCATTTATTCTACCTGAGCCAATTCCAAGCAATTCTTTTCCATCTAAAGAATAGAGAATTCCGTCGATTTCCTTATACTTGTTGTTATCTTCTTTTAATTTAAAATTTTCAATGGATGTATATTCATACACGCCCGCAAGTAAATTTGTAACATGTCCATGATATGGAGAATCCGGATATAATTTTACAAAATTAAAGTTTTCAGGCAAGTCAGTGTGAATTGTAAATGAATTTGGTAACACCAGCGTTTTTAAATAATGCGCTCTGCCAAAAGACATTTCTCCAAAATCAACACACCCTTCTGGAATTTCAAAAGTTTCTTCTGGTTTTGCTGATGGATAAGCAAGCAAATATTTATGATTTTTAGTGAAAAGCACCCCATCTACAGCATCAAAATGCTTGTTTCCTTCAGCAACCTTAAATTCCTTTAATGCCGATGTTGCACAATTATAGAAAACATGCGAAGGGAGAATGTTGTTTTCTTCATTGTCCCCAACAAATTCTCTTCCTCCAATTTGCACAACTGATTTAGGAATTGTAATGGATTCAATGGTTGAATCTGCACAATGGCTAAAAGCATGATCTCCTATCCAAATCAAACCTTCAGGGAAAAACGGATCTACTTTTGTGCTATCAAAAGCCCCTGATCCCATATATTTTAATTTAGGTAAAGAAACTGATGTTAATTTCGAACAATTTAAAAATGTAGAATTTCCTAAATACTCAAGGTTTGGAAGTGAAATTTCTTGTAATGAAGAACATTTTTCAAAAGCCCATTCTCCACCAATATATTTTAATTTAGGCAAAGAAACATCTGTTAAATTTGTGCAACTATCAAAGGCTTGTCCTTTCTCCATAATTTCAATTTCATTAAACTGGATTGAACCTAAATTTTGACAAGACTGAAAAACATAATCACCAAAAGTTTTTACTTTATTTCCAACAACACTTGTCATTGTTTTGCATTGATAAAAGGCTCCATTGTCTAAACTTGTAATATGCTCTGGAATAACAAGTTCTATAAATGGACAAAGTCTAAATGCTTGTTGTCCAATTGTTGTTATATTTTCTCCAAGAAAATCAAGGCTTGTAAATCCCGCTTCCTGAAACATTCCATCTGGGACCTTAGTCATTTTTTGCGGAAGAGTTGCATCTGTTAAAACCGAGCATCCACGAAAAATATATATGCCATATGTTTCAGCGTTTCTTCCAATATATGCGTATTCCAATACAGTGTTGTATGCGGCAGCATATTGTCCAATAGAAGAAACACAGTTTCCTATATAAAGATTTTTTACTGTTGTGCTGTTTCCAAGTGGAAGTGTGTTTTTGTCCATGCTTGACCCACTTTTTGTTCCGCCTTCGATTTTTGTTACGCGTTTAACTCCGTTTGCACCATTGTGAACATCTGGCACAATTGTTGTTTCTGGAAGGTCTTCTGTCCCCTTTACCACAAAATAACTGTCACTTTCGGCATCATACTGATAAAAACTTTCTGGCAAATTTCCATCCAAATATTTTGCATAAACGGTTATATCTTCTGTTATTGTAAGTGGAAAAACAACCTTCTCTTCTAATTCAGCATCTGCATA
>CANRCQ010000014.1 GCA_947629145.1 uncultured Clostridia bacterium | reverse complement strand
GGCGCTGGGACAAAGGCAATTGTTGTTATGTGCATTTTGATTTGCATTGTCATCACAACCATGTCCATGCTGTCCGCCTTTATGTCTGTTGAAGAAGGCAAAATTTTGCTTTTAAAATCCATGCACGCAAACAAGTTTCAAATTTTATTTAAACTTATTTTGCCAAACTGTATGCCAGACTTTGTGTCCGTTTTAAAGATAAATGTAGGGATGAGTTGGGTTGGAAGCATCATGGGAGAATATCTCACAAGCAAGGCAGGACTTGGCTATTTGATAGTCTATGGTGGGCAGATTTTCAAAATAGATTTGGTTATGGCGGCAACTGTGATTTTGTGCATCCTTGCGTTTGTGATGTATTTCATAGTCAGCCTTATTGAAAAGCGCTATCACCGCACTTAAAGACAAGATAGAAAATCATAAAAATTCCAAAGACACTGCAAATAGGATATAAAAAAGACACTATTTTAGAAAAGCCCAAAGACGACAGTGCAAACGGCAACAGACAGGCAAAAGCAGCAGATAATTTAATGTTTTTAAAGGCATAGTTCATTGTAGAGCAAAGATTGAAACAAAGGCTTAAAAGTGTCGTCAAACAGCCACAAAAAACCACAATAAATTCAAGCAAAAACACAAAAGAGTTTGTTTTAGACAGGAAAAGAAATGGCATTTCATCGAAAAAAGAAAGCCCATTTTTAAGCAAAACAAAATTAGCAAAAATCAAAAAAAAGAATATCAAAAAAGACGCAAAAACACAGGTTAAAACAACCTGTTTTTTGTTTAATGTCTTTGCAACTTTGCAAAGCACAAGTCCACTCATGCAACTGTTGAGTGCAACATAAAGTGGGCTGTAAAGAAGCCCTGCCGCCGCGCCAAGATTAAAGTTGAAACTTTCGTTTCTTCCTGAACAAAAAATAAGCACAATCAAAAAAGAAAGCATTGTGAAAGGCATTAAAAACAGATTTATTTTTTCAAGTCCCCCAAAGCCTTTTAATGTGAAAAACACACAGATAAAAACCACCGCCGTTATTGAAAAAACACTCAAAAAAGTTGGGAAAAGTGAAAACAAGTTTTTAAGTCCTGCAAACATAGACGAACAAAAAATCAAACTCACAAAGAAAGTCAAACATTTTACAGCCTTTGATTTTTCGACAATTTTTAAAATTTTTTCTGCATTTTTTAGAAAGAAATAAAACAGCAAGAAAAACAAAACACAAGAAAAAAATATATATAAAAAAGACAAATTTCCAAAGCGGCTGAAAAACACAACAATCTCTTTGCCGCTTGCAAATCCAGACCCCAAAACAGTGCCAAAAAGCACAAGCACTGCAACAAAAACTTTGAACATGATATAATCTATTAAATCGCGTATAAATAAATGACTTAAACTCACACTAACATCATGAAAAAAGTGTTTTTTGTGGTTGTGTTTTTGATTGTGATAGGAATGTTTGGCGCGCTTTTGCCATATCCAATTTTTTCTTCAACAACAAACATAACCCACAGCGATGAATTTCAAATCAACAACTTTTATGAAAGTGAATTTACAAATTTAGACACGCTTTCCCCAAAAATTTTGCTCCTGCCACACAAAGAAGTGGTGCATTTTTTAGACGAAGAATTTCAAATCTTGGACTTAGAGAGTGGGCTTTGTTTTTCTGCAACAAGAATTGGTGGGCAAAATCATGCGGACATTGAAACAACAGACACTGAAAGCGCCCTTGTTGTGAAGAAAATTTGCGGCGGAGAGTTTTCTCAAACACGCCGACCTGTGCTTGTGAAAATCACAGAAACGGCATATGTTCCAGCCAGCATTGTGCTTTATCCCCACGGTTATACCTGTGACGGCACACTTGGTGGGCATTTGTGCTTGCACTTTTTAAATTCTAAAACTGACGGCACAAAACAAGAAGACTATTTCCATCAACAAGCGGTTAAAAAAGCGGAAAAACTTGGCAAAAAATATTTAAAAGAAAACAATTTGTTTTGAAATTTAAAATCATTGTGATATTATATAGTTATGTTTCAATGGTCAAAAGCGGAAGCAACAGTCCTTCCCATTGCGCTTTTAATAACACTTGTGTTGGCGCTTGCCGTCACTTTTTTGACGCGTAAAAAAAGCGAAACAGTCAAAAAAATTCCGCTTATGATAATCATAACTGCAATGATTGGCATGGAGATTGCAAAGCAAATTTATTATGTTAAAGCCGGCTATGACACCTGGGCAATTCCACTTCATTTTTGCAGTTTGTTTATGTATGTCTATTTTGGTTGCGCCTTTTTCAAGGGCAAAGTTGGAAACTTTTTTAAGTGTCTTTCACTTTGCATGAGCCTGCTTTTTATTGTCATTTTTTACTGCTATCCATCGTCAGTTATTGGCGAATCAACATCAAATATATTTAAAGATTTTCTTTCCGCACACACATTTATTTATCATCATCTTATCTTTTTGTTCTTCTTCATTTTGCTTTTCTCTAATATTTACAAAAAAAGCAAATTTGACTATCTTTATGCCTGCATTGCCATCATCGTTTATGCCGCTGTTGCCGTGCCAGTCGCCCACACATTAAACACCAACTTTTGCTTTATTTTATACAATGAAATTCCAATCTTGGAGTCAATTCGCCAAACCTGTGGACAAGTTTTTTACACAATAATTTTAATGCTGCTTGGAATAATTGGGCTGGAACTTGCAATTCTTGTTTTGCACCTTTGTTTTTATAGAAGAAAAAAGAAAACGGACATGGATATTATCATGTCCGCAATCAAATCTTAAAAATACATATTTTTGTATGCTTTTTTGTCCAGTTTTGGGGCTTTCATTTTGCCGCCACCACGTGGGCCACCATTTCTATGGCGAACCAAAAGCACAATTAAAACAATCAAAAGCGCAATCAAAACAGCGCCGCTCACACCACCAACTATATACCAAATCATGTTGCCAGTCCCTGAATTTCCGCTTGCAGTTTTTAAGTTGATTGTAAATTGGTCACTGTAATCATCGCCCAAAATAGTCATGTTTAAAATGAACAAATATCTGTGATAACCTTCTGGTGTGATATTGTCTTCACTTCTCACGCAGAATTCCCCTTCTGCTTGTGTTTTATACACGGTCATTTCTTCAATAAATTCATCAACATCAAAATTAAAGCCTTCTTTTACATAGATTTCCAAACGCAAACTGCTTTCATATTTTGGAAGTCTTATTCCATCTGTCATAAGGCTTTGTTCAACCGTTTGTCCGCCGCACACAACCTGATAAATTCCTGCGTCAATATTAAACAAAACTTTGCACGCATTTAAGGTGTATTTTGCGTAAATTTCGCAGTTCCCTGTGAAATCACCAGAGCCAAAATTAAGTGTCAAAACCCTAACTAAAATATTTTGTCCATTGATTTCAATTTCCTTTTCACCTTCTCCATCATTCATAAACCAACCAACAAACGCATATGGCTGATTAGGTTTTGCTTCTGTTTGAATTTGATAAGTGTCGCCGAATTTAAGTGTATTCAATTCAAAATGTTCAAGTTTTGTAGAACCATAATAGATATATCCAGGAGTTTGTCCTTCAAGTTCTCCTGCACTTGCTTCATCAAATTTTGTTGAAAAAGAAATCGTATATTGTTTTGCCGTCACACGAATGGTGTAGTTTCCGGCGGTCAAATTGCTTATACTTTTTATAACAAAATCAAATCCATCATCTGTTTTTTGAATATCAAACAAATTATTTCCGTTGTTGGCAGAAGCCACACTATAGGCCGTCACATTGCCATTTTCATCTTCAGTTGTTTTGATGCGATATTGAACATCTTTCAGTTCGATATAAGAAAGTGTGTAATATTTTCTCATATCTTCTTTCTTTTCATCTTCCGCTTCATCAATTTCTTTGAATTTAAACTTAAAAGTTGCTTTATCTCCATAACGATAGCCTGGTTCAACTGGTTCTGTTTCAACCTGTTCTAAAACATCTGTGTTTATTCCAGTAAAATTAACAGTAAAATTTGTTATAAAGTTTTGAAGATAAATGCGATAAGCATTCACATACCAAACACTGTCAAAATCCCAATATTTTTGAGTTCTGTGCCAATTCTGTTGTTCAAAATAGGTGTAATTTCCATTGGCATCCTGCCTTAAAGAAGAAAGACTAAGTGAGTTTGGTGTTGGCGTAATGTCGCTGTTTTCAACAACATAGCCGTTTGTTTTTCCAAAGACAGGCAAGTCATTTTGTTTATAGTGAATAAAGTTTATATTTCCGCTTGCAGGCTTCACCCCAACCGTTCCAACAACTTCTCCATAATAAACATTTTGTGGAGCATTTGAAAATGTGTAATTGTTTTCAACGCCGATATTAAACATCTCTGTTCCGCCGTCACTTACAAGCCCTGCCACACCGCCGAAATACATACTTCCAAGATAATCTCTAAAACTTAAACTGAATGTTTCCAAAACAAGAGTATAGGCAATTTTGGTGTTGTAAACTTGTCCAACAATCCCACCAAAATAAGAGATTTTCCCTTCTTCGCCAGTGAACTGCCAATTTCCAAGACTGGAAGTTCTGCACAAAACATTTGAAATATCACAGTTTTTTGTAGTCCCAGCCAAAAGCCCAAAGTTCATACTGCAATCGGTTGGAAAATTCATCGTCACACTTTGTGGAATAAGTTGAATATGAGAAATCTCAGCATTTTCTGCTGAGCCAATCAAAAGTCCTATGTTTGCGCCTTCAACCCCACTTACAGAGATAGAACTGTTTGAATTCACAGAAAGATTTTTGATTTCCGCTTTTTTTATTGTGGAAGTTGCTGGGTCTAACACCCCTGACCCTGACACATAGCCAAAAAGCCCAACATTTTCAATTTTATTTTTTTGTTTGTCTGCATTTTCTGCATCTTCAGGTTGTTTTATGTTTATTCTAAGGTTTCTAATTTCATATCCGTTGCCGTCAAAAATGCCTTGAAAAGGGAATTCTTTTGTGCCAATAGTTTTTGTCAAAACAAAAGGCACAGACGCTCCGCTTTCGTCTGTTGTGTTAAGTTTATCAAAATCGATATTGCCGCCAAGTATGATTTTGTCGTTTTGATTTTGCTGTCCATAGTCTTCGACATAATTTTTAAATTGTTCTTCATCTTCAATAGTTATCAATGAGTTTTCGTCCGCTGAAACATCTGCATAGGCAGTTCTCGTCAAAAAAGAAGTTCCGCCAAGCAAACTTGCAAAACACAGAGTGAATATAAGCAAAAATGAAAATTTTTTCATATAAACCCCTTTCAACAACTATATTTTAACAAATATAATTTATTTTTCCAAATAAATAAACAAATTATTTTAATTTTCGCTAAAATCTTTTAAATTTAAGCATACGCGCCATTTTTTCCTTGTCCTTTTGAATGGGATTTAAAGTTGTTTTTGGATTGTTGATAGGTTTTGTCATAAGATAATATCTCATCTCGTCCAAACAGTGGTCGTCTGCCTTGATTGGATTGTCGCCGTCACCCCACCAATAACTTTTAAGTTCGCGGATTAAATTTACGCAATTTTTAAAAATAAAAAGTCTGCTTCGCCCATCGGCAGTTTTAAGATAAGATTTCACAACACTAATTCCAGAATATAAATCCTTGTTCACCTTTGGATTGACCAAAATTTTGTTGTCATAAAAAAGTTCAACAACATTTTTCTCACTTGCAAGTGTTTTCTGCGTTGCAGCCGCATCAATCAGTGCGCGCAAAAAGCCATTATTGTCCGTTTTCCAATTAAGTCTTTTTGCAATTTCCCATATCTTTTTTGAGTGATATTCCACAGTCTGCCCCGCCTCGAAATGCTCCGCCACAACATACACATTGCCATCATAGTCAACTGCATAAAAATGAGCGGAAAGCGGATTGTGAAGCCCTGGGTCAATGGAGATATTATCCTGCCAATCAGGTGGAATATTGAAAGGCTCAATCACATGAATATGCTCGTCAAACTCGCTGTAAACAAGCCCACCATTTTGCATAAATTTGCCATATCTTCGACTTTCAACTTCGCTTTCTGGCAAGGTTTTTGTCAGCGCTTCAATTTCTTTTTGAGAAAGAAACGGATTGTCCGCCCACTCCATGTTTTCGCACCAAACTTCGTCATCGTTTTTGTCGTTGAGATAGATTGTGTTGTAAACCCAAGTCAAGCCTTTAAGCGGCGTCATAGTTCCAAAAATCTCGCCACACTTGTCCAAAACACGCATTTTACATTCAAGATAGATGTCATAAGGTGGCTCTTCGTCAAACCAGACATAGTCAAGTGACGCCCCTTGAAACTTCTCTCTCCCCTGGTCACAACTTTTAAACCCAATTCGGCTTAGCCCACCCTTTTCACTTCTCACCAAAATAAAATCAATCACGCCGTTTTCTGCGCTGGACTGCTCCCCACTTGTCATAACGATTTTTTCTATGTAAGAAGCAGGAAGATATTGCAAAATTTTTCTTTGTGCAACATCGCGTTGAACCTGTCGTGAAAGGCTTACAACCCAGCCTTCCGTGACTTTGTTTTCTTTGAATGGATGAAGCCCACACGCAAGATACACAACTTCCACTGCACCGCACTCAGTTTTGCCAGTTCGATTTCCGCCAAAAACCCACCTATTTCGCTTTTTGCATTTGTGAAAAAGCATTTGTTTTTCGTGAACTTTGTTTTTATTGTAAAAATTCAGTTTATTTGCGTTGTATCTTATATCAATAAGTTTTTCCATTTTTAAAATTTTTCTTATCAAATCTAATTCCATAACAACTCCGTCAAAATAATATAAAAACAGCGGACTTTTGACAAAAATCTTGTTGTCCAGTCCGCAAAAAGTGATTTAAAATGAAAGCATGAAAAGAATAGGTTTATTTTTGATTTTGGCATTTGCCATAACAAGCAATTTTCAAATCCACACAGCAACTGCAAGTATAGAAAAGCCACTTTATGCAAAAATTCAAACAAGCGACTGCGTGTTGTATGAAATTCCGCAACTAACAAGCCCAATTTGCACACTGCGAAAGACTTTTTTTGTGCAAGTGGAAGAGAAATTTGGCGATTTTTACAAAGTAAACTACAACGGCATAAGCGGCTATGTTGCAAAAAACAAAGTTTCCCTTATGGACGGCACACCAAACAACAAGTATTTCTCCGCCACAGTTAAACTTTTTTCGCCGACATATCCGCTCTATGAAAAGCCAAGTGAAAGTTCAAGCGAAGTGACAACACTAAACCGCGAAAATGTGATGACCTATTATGGTTACATCCAAGGTCAAACAGCGGCAAATTCCAACAACAATATTTGGTATTATCTAAGTGTAAATCAAGGCGGAAAAACGCTTTATGGCTATGTTTTTTCACAGGCTGTTGCAGGCGAAAATCCAGAAGCAAACTCACAAGACAACACAGAAAATTTTCCCATCATTGATGAAAGCATTTTCACAGACTATTCCGCTTCGTTTTCAAGTTTGTCTGTTGGCACAAAAATAATGCTTGTGATTGCAATAAGTGTGCCGTCACTTTTGATATTATACTTTTTAATTAAGCCAAACAAGATTGCCCAAAGTCCCAAAAAGAAAACTAAAAAGCATAAAATTCAGCATGGAGATTATTTTGAGTTTGACGAAAGTGAGTTGTAATTCACATAGAAACTGCCTTTGAAAGATAAGCCGAAGAAAGTGTAAAATCGTCTTCATTCTTTTCGGCAATTCGTTTGTAAGCATTATTAATCCAGCCTTCGTTTTCAAGCATTTTTTCAAGTCTAACCCCAGAAAAACCCTTCTTCTGCAAGGCAGACACAAAGCCCTTCACTGCGCCATCCAATTTACGGAAAACCGTTCTCATGCTTATGTTGTGTTTTTGCATAATATCTTTTGATTTGATACCATCGATATATTTTTCAATCAAAATCAAAGCATCTTGTTTGTCCATTGCGGAAAGTGCTTCTTCAATCAACAATTTCAAATTTATTATTGTGACTTTTCTCTCACTAAGGTCAAGAATTTTTTGCGTGATACTGTAAACATTGTTGTAATAATAATTTTGTCCCACTATATTTGCAGAGCCAAGCGCACTTTGCATAATAATTTTATCAATGGCCCCTGCAATTCTCTCCAAATATCTGTAAACAGAAAGTAAAGTTTTTCCCCACACAATGTTATCCTTCATATGTTTTCTCCTTATTTTTTCCTTTGTAAGCACAAGAAAAACTGCAAAAGACACAAGCCAAGCGCCTTTTGTACTTGACCCAAAAAAGTGTTTTGCCCATCCCCCGATGCTTTATGAAAATTATAAAAACAAAAGAAAAGATAGTCAAACATTTATGCCATCTTTTTAAACTTTTTCAAAATTTTACAATATATTTCAATAAAAGTGACGGCAAAATGCCGTCACTTTTTTAAGCTCCCTTCAATCATTAAAATTATTTATTTTTCTTTGCAAGTTTTGCTGCTTTTTTAGCCGCCTTTTTATCTTGTTTTTGTTTCTTTTTAAGCGCTTTTCCTGTAAGTTCTGGCTCTGGCAATCTTTCAAGCAAAAGTTCTGGATTTTCAGCATATTTTATAAGAAGACGCACACTGTTTGAATAATAAAGTCCATCAGCAACACGTTCATCAAGTGAAAGCCCAATATCCATTCTTTTTTCAACATTCACCTGCCCATCACGAGAGCCAACTGGTTCGTATTTCACCTTTCCAAGAGTGGCAAATATGGTTGTGTTTCCAAAGCAATAAAGGTGGTGATAAACTTTGTCCAATTTAATGCTTCTAAGGTCTGCAACATAGATGCTTGTGTGGAATGGACTTGCTTGAATTAAGAATTTTGGCAACATATTATGTTTGTCTAAAAAGCGGAAAATTGACATTGCAAATTTAAAAGCCCAGCCTGGCATTTTCCCCAAAATTGATGCAACTTTTGTGGTTTTGTGTTCTTCGTCAACAACCATGTTTTTAGCCACTTCATCATCAAATTTTTGCTTAATTTCAGCCAAACTTTCCCTTCCAGTAAACGGAATTTTAAGTGTCACTTCTTCGCCATCATCAGTAAGTTTTTTCTTGATAGAAATTGAAACATTGATGCCCTTTCTTTGATAGAACATACAGTTGTTGATAAAGCGATTGCACTTTGGTCGCTCGTAAATCATTCTCACGCACGCAGCAATCAAAATCTCGGTGTAAGTGTAATGCACTCCATTTTGTTTTTGCTGCAAAATAAATTCATCAAGCCCCTTGCACGCAACAGACTGTTTATAATAATTAACCGCATCAATTCTTATTGGCATGAAATAAGGCATTGCCTTTTCAATGACATCCATGTCCTTAACTTTAACTCCATCTGCTCTTCTTCCAAACATAATAATTTTCTCCTTTTTATTTTTTCGGTGTCCAACCGTTTTTTGATATTTTTTTGCGAACAAGGTTTTTCTCCTTGCCGTTGTCACTAGGTTTATAATAAAGCCTGTCTTTAAGATTGTCCGGCATATATTGTTGCTTGCAATAGCCCCCAAAATCATGTGGATATTTATATTGCCCATGCCCATCCGCATTTGTGCTTGGATGGTTTTTCAAATGATTTGGCACAACATCTTCTCGCGAAATCTCCGCATCATCCATGGCTGCGTGCATAGCATTTAAAACACTGTTGGATTTTTCCGCTTCGCAAAGATAGACGATGGCGTGCGAAAGGTTCAAAAGGCACTCCGGCACTCCAAGTTTTTCGCAAGCATACATCGCACAACAAGCCATCAAAAGCGCGTTGCTGTCCGCCATTCCAATATCTTCGCTTGCGTGTGCAATCATTCGTCTTGCAATGATAAGTGGGTCAACCCCTGCTTTGATAAGCCTGTGCGCCCAATAAAGCGCTGCTTCGGTGTCACTTCCGCGAATACTTTTGCAAAATGCAGAGAGAAAATCATAATACATACTCTCGTCAATAGAAAGCGGCTTTTTATTCAAACAATCCGCCATTACATCTTTGTCGATATGTATAAACTTGTCCCTTCCAACTTTTGTTGAAAGCACGGCAAGTTCAAGTGCATTAAGCGCCGCTCTTACATCGCCATTGCACGCAAATGCCAAAAAAGAAAGTGCATCGTCATCAATGCGCGTTTTAAAGTTTCCAAGGCCGCGTTCTTTGTCGGCAATAGCGCGTTTCAAAACAACTTCCACATCTTTTGAAGAAATCTTTTTAAATTCAAACACACTGCAACGCGACACAATCGCCCTTGTCATGCTTGTGTAAGGGTTTTCTGTGGTTGAACCAATGAAATAAATACTGCCTTCTTCAATTGCTTGCAAAACGCAGTCACTTTGCGCCTTGCTCCATCTGTGACATTCGTCTAAAAGAAGATAGGTGTCTTGTCCAAACATCTGTTTCTGCGTTCTAGCCCTTTCAATAACCGCCTTTGCATCAGCCACTCCGCTTGAAACGGCATTAAGTTTTTCAATATTTGCGTGCAATAATTTTGCAATAATTCCAGCAAGCGTGGTTTTGCCAGTTCCTGGTGGGCCATAAAAAATACATGAGCCAACATTTCCTGTGGCAATCGCGCGATATAAAAGTTTATTTTTTCCCACAATATGCTGTTGCCCAACAAATTCATCAAGGTCTTGCGCTCTCATGCGCTCCGCAAGTGGGATTCTCTGTTCATTCACGAAGATATTTTATAACAAAGAAATATTATTTGTCAAAAAAATAAGCAATTTTTTTAAAAATTATTCGCCAAAACAAATCGCAATCGGTTCATTCGATTTAATGGTGGAAAAATTCAATCTGTTTATGTTGTAAAAAAATGTTCGCCCAACCCTTAAAAACCTGTCCTTTCCGTTTAAAAACAAAATCTTTTTGTAATATTCTCCGTTGAAAATTCCAAGTTCTCTAAGCCCAACTTCCTTGAAATTGACAAGGTCAAAATTCTTCTCTCCACGCACAAAAAGTCGTTTCAATGAAAGATATTTTTCTTCCAAAGTTTTGTCCGTTTCTCCATTAAGCCAGTTTATCCAAATTTTTTGCGGCAAAGTCTTGTTGAAAAAATAGTCAAATTTTGCATTTTTACTCTTAACCTGCACATTAAAAATCTCGCAAATTTTCTTATAGGCAAGGTTTTCAAAGGCTTTAACCGTTCTTTCATTTTTAAGGTTAAATTTTTGCGTTCCAAAGTTGAAATACACAAAACTTTCTTCTTCAACAGAAATTGTGGCACGCACATTCACACAAGAAAAAACGGAGTTTTCCAATCCATCCACACAAGAAAAAGAAAACTTTGCATTAGGGCAAATAAAGTTTAAAAAAAGTTTCTGTCTTGTAAGCAAATTTTCAATCAAAACACTTCGATTAAACCTTTTAAAAAAATAATAGCCCTTCACAAGCGGAATGTTCAGTTCTATCTCAACCTTATTTAAAGTTTGTCCCATGTTTTTTATTTTCAAATAAAAATTGCTTCCGTTTAAAACAAATTCCGTGTAATCAACATAAATCTTGTCAATCACAGCAACCTTTTTCAACTTAAAATCATCAAACTGCGGATTGAGAATTTGCCCAGAAAGTTTAAAAAACTTGTCCTTAAAAACAGGATTGAAATTTGTTGAAGAAGAATAGTTTATGTTAAGTTTGTTTATCGTCTTTAAAAATTCAAGCGAAGAAGTTTGACTGTAAATAATCGCATCCTTTGGGCAAAATTTACTTGCCGATTTGTCACTTACAAGAAGATTGAAATTCTCTTCTTTTTTTGCAAGGGAAAACGCTTTTGCAAGATTTTTAGAAAGTGTTTTATCAAACTTAAAAATAGGCAAATTCACATCAACCCCACAAGCATTTAAAAGTTCAAAATCAATGTTGTCATCATAGACAATGGGCGCATGAAAACGCACTCTGTTTAAGATAAGTTTTTTTGTTTTTTCAACATACTCTTTGTTTTTCATACACTCCCCATTTTATTGCATAATACACAATATTTGGTGTATTATGCAACGCATACTACACCACATTTATTTTTTAGTATGCGATTTAAAGATAAGCCCAAACAAGAATGCAAAGCCAATCGCGGCGGCAATTCCCCCTGCCGTGGCGGTAAGTCCACCTGTAAAAATTCCCAAAAAGCCGTGAGTTTTCACAGCCCCAATCGCCCCTTTTGCAAGTGAAGCCCCAAAGCCAATAATTGGCACATTTATTCCTGCTTTTGCAAAATTTGAGATGTAATCAAACACATCAATCGCTTCTAAAAACACACCAATGAGAACGAATGTAACAAGAATTCTAGCGGAAGTTATGTTTGTTGTGATAATCAAAACTTCACCCAACATACACACAAATCCACCCACTAAAAACACACATAAATAATCTAAAAATATTTGCATTTTCACTCCTTTTCAATCACAATCGCATGACACACACAAGGGATTGTGTCCCCTTGCTGTGTTGAGATTGACGATAAAAGCGCCCCAGTTGGCAAAAATAAAACTTTTTTGTATTGTCCTTCTTTGATTTTTTTGATGATATAAGAATTGAATGCAGTTGCACAACAACCTGCCCCAGAAGCCCCACACAGTGTCTTTTGTTCGCGTTTGTAATACATTTGTCCACAATCACCATAGTTGACCCCAAGTGTAACCCCTTCTTCTTCCATAAGGTCAATCAAAATTTCGCTTCCAAGTTTGCCAAGGTCACCAGTTATGATAAGGTCATAGTCATTTGGCGATGTTTTTGTGTTTAGAAAATGTGCTAAAAGTGTGTCGCGTGCTGCCGGTGCCATTGCCGCACCCATATTATTGACGTCATTCACCCCAAAATCCACAACTTTTCCAAAGGTCACAGATGTTATACAAGGGCCATCCCCATTTAAAGAAATCACACTCGCCCCAGCGCCAGTGACAGTCCACTGCGAAGTTGGTGGTCTTTGATTGCCAAGTTCAAGTGGAAAACGATATTGTCTTTCCGCAGTGGAAAAGTGCGACCCAGTGCAACACACAACATTCTCAAAATAGCCGCCATCAACCAAAACAGATGCCACTGCATAACTCTCCGCCATGGTCGAACACGCTCCATACACACCCAAAAATGGAAATTTGAAGGCACGCGCAGCATATGACGAACTTATAATTTGATTTAAAAGGTCACCTGCAATCATCATGTCAATATCTTTCGTCTGTAATTTTGCGTTTTGAATAACCCCAGTAACCGCACTTTCAATCATCTTCCTTTCAGCTTTTTCAAAAGTCTTTTCGCCAAAATAATCATTTTTCATCACATAGTCAAAATAAGGCCCAAAATTCCCCTTTCCTTCCTTTGGCCCAACAATAGTGTAACTTCCTATAATCTTAGGCTTTCTTTTAAGTTTAAATGTTTGATTTTTATGCATAAGAACTCCCTTAAAACAGCGAAATAATCCAGTAAATAAACCCAACCACCATGCTTGATACAACCCCAAACACAATCACTGGCCCTGCAATCGTAAACATCTTCACACAAATTCCGTAGATTATGCCTTCACTTTTAAATTCGATTGATGGGCTTGTAATAGAGTTGGAAAAACCAGTGATAGGCACAATTGACCCACCACCAGCAAACTTGCCTATTTGGTCGTAAACACCAAGTCCTGTCAAAAAAGATGCCAAGAAAATGAGTGTGATAAGCGTCAAAGTCCATGCAGTCTGCATAGAAAGATTTGGAAAAGCCAAAAGAAGCAAGTCGTTTATTCCCTGCCCAATCACGCAAATAAGTCCCCCAACCCAAAAAGAGTTGAAAAGTGACGGCCAAGCCTTTGTTTTTGGAATTTTTGCCGAAACATATTTGTTGTAGGCTTCGTTACGCTGTTTATCGTCCATAACATTCTCCCTTGCAAGATTTTTGCCTATTTTTTGAATATTAAACGCAAAACTACAAAAACTATGTTCAAGGAGAGAAAATATGAAAAAATTAGTAATAGGAATAGTTGCAATCACAATGAGTGTTGCACTTACAGCGTGTGGGAACACCACCGAAAGCACCGCGCTCAACAGTTTAAGTAACCAACTTGACGAAACATCTCATGTGGTGTCAAATATTCAAACAGTAAACCCAGCGGACGTTTCAATCACAAAGCCATCACTTGAAAGTTTGTCTTTGCAAAGTGACCGCCTTTATAACAATGCTGTAAACACGCAAACATCCCTTTTAAATGAAGATTATTATAAGATGGAGATTTTAAATCGCACAAGAAAAATAAAAACTGACCTTAGCAAGGAAGTTAAGCTTTCAAAGGCACAGGCAAACGCGATAAAAGACCTTACATCCGTGCTTGCAAAATACACAAATTCTGTGTCCTACACAAGAAACGAGCTTGACAGCACAGTCAAGTCAATCTCTTCGCTTAAAAAGAACACCGAGAAAAACGCCGAGAAAATAAATGCAAAACTTTTGCGTCTTGCAAGCAACTCAAACACGCGTTCTTGTTATTATCAAAATATTTTAAACACACTTGACCAAATTGAAGATTATATAACTTGTGAAGACTGCGAAAAGCCAGAAGAAAATGAGAATAAAACAGAAAACGAAAACGGCAGTTTAAAGAAGAATATCGACACATATTTGCCAAATGAAAGTGAAGAAAACAAAACAGTTGAAACTCCAAATCAGCCGGTTATGCCGATATACAATTCAAACAATTTCAACAGGCTGAATTACAGGTATATGAATGGTGCAAACGGAATGTATGGTGCGTATGGAAACGGCATGAACCCAAATATGTATAATGGCATGAACCCATATGGCTTTAACAACATGTATGGTTATGAAAATGGTGCATATGGTGTAAATCCGGCGCGCAACACCGACACTTATGGGCCAATGATGAGAAATATAGACACATATAAAGATGTGCCAGCAACAAAACTTGAAAAAGAGAAAAAATTAAAATCAACAGACAGCGACCAAGATATTAAAAATAATAAAGATGTTCAAGAAGACAACAAAATAAAAAGCGAAGATACTCCAAGGCTTGAAAGTTATGAAGAAGTTGAAAATGGAGTTGTAAAAAATATCAAAAGTTTTGACGAGATAAAACAAGAACTTGAAACAGAAAGAGAAAAGCGCGAAGAAACAAAGCCAACCCAAGCACGAATTTTAGATATAAGAAAAAATGGAAGAGAACAAGAAACATCTGTATGTTAAAAAAATCCCAAATGGGATTTTTTTAACGTCTTCTAAAACCACCAAAGTTGCTGCCACCAACACTGCCACCGCGCCCACCATTCGAGCCAAATGAGATGTGTGATGCAACCTTGCTTAAAGTAGAAACATTAACAAGTGTGACAAAATTCAAATTTGTATGCCTGAAAAATGTGTTGAAAATAATTATGTTTGTCAAAACATTTTCATCTATCATTGCGCCTTCTTGCTTTATAACTTCCAATTTTTCAATCCACTTGTCACTCACTCCAAGCACAAACGCGTATGGCAAAACATCATAATAAAGTTGTGGATTTTGTTCCGCAAGCATGACAATCCTGCCCTTTTCAGCCACTTCCAAAAACTGTTTAAATCCAAGCACCTGTCCAAGTTTTTTCACACCATCTTTGCTGTAAATTTGAAAATTTCTGCACATTAAAATTGCAAGGAAAATCACAGCACTCATAATTACAAGAAAAATCACTTGATATAAATCAGTCCAGAAGAAATAGCAATCCAGCCCAATTATTGCGGCAAAAAGCAAAATTAAAAACACAAAAGAAACTATTTTGCCAGCCTTTTTGTTGTTTTTGTGTCGATAGTCATAATATGTCAAATGCCACCATGACGCAATGACAATCAAAATAGAAGATGCAATCGCATAGCCTTCCACAATAGGAAAAACATCCACATAATATTCCAATCTAAAAAACATGATTGCCAAATAATTAAAAAGTGCAAATAAAACAATGAAAAGTTGTCTAAAATAAATCACTTTGTTGTCAAAATATTGTTTGCCGATGGAGTTTTGAACTGTGGAAACAGCGCTTTCAACAACCGCCGTTCCTGACAGTCTGTTTGAAATTTCATCAGCGAAAATGTTTTTATCGCTAACAAAGATTTTATTAAAGATGTTTTGTTCATATTTGTTTGAATTTTCTGGAAGTTTTTCCACCGTGCGTTTTAATGTTTTTCCATCTTTGCTGATTGTAATAAAGCCCTTGCTTGCCCAATAGACCAAAAGTGACGACAAATCTTGACTGTCCACAACCCCATCAACCAAAAATCCAAGTTCAAGCGGAGTCAAATCATCTGGGCATTTTAACTCCACTGGGCAGACCATATTTTTGCGGTCACGTTTTAAAATGAAATAGATAAAAAGCGCCAGGAAAAGCACTCCAAACAAAACACCTAAAATCACGCAACCAAGGTCAAATCCAGAAAACCATAAAACATCACTGACAACATAAAAAGCAACCATAATGCTGTCAAAAAATGCCAAATTCACAACAATTAAAGCAACAATAAAAGATAGGAAAATTGAATTTTTCATAAATTAAAACTTAACTTGTGGCACTTCTCTTTCTTTTTTATCTTCAATTTCAAAAAGGTCTTTTTTAGAAAATTTAAACCATTTTGCAATCAAGTTTGATGGGAAAGACTCAACGGAGTTATTAAAGATTTTCACACATCCGTTGTAATATTTTCTTGCTTCTGCAATCTCATTTTCAAGTGAAGAAAGTTTTGTTTGAAGTTGCACAAAGTTTTCGTTTGCCTTCAAAGTTGGATAGTTTTCTGTGACGGCAAAAAGTTTCCCCAAAGTGGAAGTTAAAATGTTTTCATTTTCCGCCTTTTCTTTGGTTGTTGTCGCATTCATAGCGGCATATCTTGCCTGCATAACCTTTTCCAAAGTTTCGCTTTCGTGTTTGGCATAACCCTTCACCGTTTCAACGAAGTTTGGAATAAGGTCATATCTCTTTTTAAGATAGACATCCATTGTGGAATAACTTTCTTCCACATTGTTTTTAAGTTTTACAAATCTGTTGTAACCAGAAATAAGCCACGCAATAACGGCAATCACAGCCACCACCAAAACGGCAGCAACAACAATCAATGCAATCGCCCATGCAGGCATAACAGCACAAATCATAAAACACCCCCTTATAAATATAATATCACAAACAAAATAAAAATTACAAATTATTTTTATGTTTTTTTCGATAAATTCTCAGCGCGATAATTGCGATTACAAAAATCATTATAAGTGCAAACAGAACCCAGAAATATGGCATTATAGTGCTTGTTAAGAAGGATGGAACTGTGCGTTTAAATGTGACAATAACACGCAAATTTTCTGTAACATTGGAAAGTGTAAACGAGTTGTTTGAAACTGCGATTTGTTTTCCATTCACAGTTACTGTGTCAACGGCAAAGCCATCTTCAGGAGTTATGACAAAAGTTCTGCTGTCGCCGTGTTTGATTTGTGAAATGTCATTAGTGGAAATCAAAAAGCCCTTGCCCCAAACAATGTCTATATCATAATATTTTTCCAAATATTTGATTTCAACAATTTGTTCAGTTGTGATGTTTTCAATCGTGTAAACTCCATCAGCGCATTCAAGTGGCAAGTCATTCAACACAACCCCTTGGAAATCATATCCTTCCTTTTGAACAATCTTAAATGAAAGATTTGAATCTCTTGGAACTTCAACATAGTCCGTTGTCAACGGAGTTTCACTGTCGTTTAAAAGAATGTCAACACTGCCACCAGTGTAAAAATGCACTTTCAACTGTTCTAAAGGAACCGCGTCTGCCGTGGCTGAGATTGACGCACTACTGCAAGTCCAACTAAAAGGCTCATCAGTTTTATCTTGGTTGCCAAAAGAAATGTTTTCAAGATAAAAGCCGTTTTTTGGAACAAATTGGATTGAGTAAGTTTTACCCCTGTAAATATGCGTGTTTTCATTGTAAACTTCGCCATTTACAAGCACATCATAATCAGCAAAATTTTGTCCGCTTTTTGTCACTGGAACATTTTGCGTGCTTTCCGCAACAATGTCAACTTTCACTGTTGTTTCTACAGGTTGTGAATAATTGTCAGTGACTTTAATAAGCAATGTGTGTAATCCAATGCCGCTGTTTGCAGGCAACGAATTGAGTGTCAAAGTCTGTTCAAAGTTCTCCGGATTTGACAAGGTTTTATCTACATCCACAGTCCTGCCGTCCCATTTAAGTTCAATCCTTCTTATGCCGCTTGTATCTGGGTTTTCGGTCAAGTTTCCAAGCCCAATAAATTTGACGGAGATTTTGTTCGTTCCCCTTAAGTCACTGAGTTTTTCAACAACGTTGTATTCATATTCCTTTGTAAATCTCAAAGTCAAGTCCACAAAGTCTATTCTGTGAAGAGAAGTAAGATTTTCCACCGGAGTTCCGGCAAAGCCATATACAGTGTTAAGTTTAAGCGAGCCAATTCTTTGTTCTTGCAAAGTTGTAAGCCCCTTTCCAAAAAGAATGCTCTCTAAGCCCGAACCGGAAAAGGCATTTCTTCCAATCGTAGTTGCGTTTGGAAGATAAAGTTCTGTAAGTGAAGTGCAGTAAGCAAAAGCGAGTTCTCCAACTTCCCTTGCGTAAAGGAAATCAACCGAAGAAAGTTTTTCGCACATATAAAAAGCGCGACTTCCTATTTGCAACTGGTTGTTTTCACAAACGATTTTTTCCAAAGTTTCACTTTGATTGAATGCATGGTAAGCAATGAGATTAACTGTGTCTGGAAGATAAAGTTCTTTGATATTTGCGTTTGTAAAGGCATTTGAACTTATTCCTTTTATATTGGTGAAACTTCTCATATCCAAAACTTGCAAAATGCCGTTATATTTCGATACAATGCCAGTTTCTTTATTTTCAATTTCAAAGTTGCTTAAAACATCAATGTTGTCAAAGTAATAAACTTTGCTTGCGGTGTTGCTTGTAAAAAGAATGCTTCCGTCTTTGTCATAAACATATGCTGTGGCAGTGACCCTTGTAGTTTTTTCAATAGTAATTGGTGTGCTATATTCATCGCACCTGTTGTCAATAAAATTTACACTATCATCCGTAGAATAATAGATTGTGTAATGTGCATTTTCAGGGAGTGTTTCGTTGTAAGAAAGTGTCAAATCAAAACTTTCTTCTCTCATCACTTCTTGCTCGGAAAATTCAACTTCGCCTTTAATTTCAAGCCCAACATTTTGGATGTTGATAATCCCCCAGCCAAAATTATTATCCTTGCCACTATCTCCTATGTCAATCGCATTGTTTGCCAACATATCATAAATGTCATCAAATGCCCAATTATAATAAGTTGGATTTGTGTAAATAAGGCATAAAACAGCACTGACAAAAGGAGTTGCCATAGATGTTCCATTTTTTAAAATATATGCATTTGGGCTACCCAGTGCTGCGCTGTAAATTTGCATTCCTGGCGCGGTAAAATCGACATGAACACCATGATTGCTGAAATAAGCAAGTTCATAATTTTCAGTAAGGGCAGAAACAACAATCGCTTCTGTGACATTCCCAGGGCAAGAATATGCGGTGTCAGTTCCGTCATTGCCGGCAGCCACAACAGGAATAATATTGTGACTGTAAGCCGACCTTATTGCGTTCATAAGATATTCATTTTGAACGGAAACAGTAGGGTCATCCATCGTTATTCCAACACTTAGATTTAAAAGTTTAATTTTAGGGTCTTTAAGGCTTTCGACAAGATATTCAATGGCTTCAATAATCATGCCAACATTCCCCTTGCCATCAGATGCCCTTAAAACTTTAAGTGGAAGAATTTTTATATTTTTAAATTGTGTTGAGTTGGCAATAATTCCAGCAACGTGAGTTCCATGCCCTATGCCACCATCTGATGTGTCATAAGTTCCGCCCTCACCACTGAAATTTCGTCCACCGGAGTAAATTCTGTTAACAAACTGTTCATGTTCGGCATAAATTCCTGTGTCCAAAACGGCAACAACAACATCTTTCAAAGTTTCTTCTGGGTGAATTTTCAACATATTTTCGGTGTATTGAGAAAATCCAACCGCTCTTGCAGCCCAAGGTGTTTTGTATGTATATAAACTAGAAGTTTCAGTTTCTTCCTGAGTGGAAATCACATAGTCATAAGAAACACTAAGCCCACTGTTTTTGTAATATTCAAAAGCATTCTCAGTCTGCTGAGAATTTTCATATTGGAAAAAATGGAAGTTTTTAAAATCAGCCTGCAAAATTGCCCCATAATTGTCCACCTTTTCACTTGAAACAACAATAAGTCGATTAACCTGTGAAGTGTTTTTAATTTTCACTTGGTCATTTTCCAAAACAACACTTTCATCTTTGTTTTCATAAAAGTCGCCCTTCAAATTACCCTTTGAAAGTCCATAAATTCCAACAGTTTTTTTACTCAAATAAATTTTGTTGTTTTCAACAATAAAATCGTCATCATCGAGTGTGACTTCATTGTTTGTTTTGTCATAATCAAGCATCTTCTCCATTTGAGAAGCAAATGTTTCATAGTCGTCTTTGACAACTGTCGCTGACGCAAATCCAACTGGCAGGCAACAAAATCCAGCAAACAAAACAAGCACCGACAAGATGCAAACTGCAATTATTGAAGAAATTTTTGTTGCCACTTTCATATAGATATTATATCACGCATGACACAAAAAAATCAACAAATTTTAATTGATATATAATATAATATTAAAAATCAATTCTATTTATCACAAATGAAAGCATATCTTCTCTTTCAAATTTTTTCACACATTCAATCATGCGAAAATTCTTGTCACTGACAAGGCAAGTTGCAAATTTAGTGTCTTTGAAATGATAAAGCGCCTTTTTGAAAAGTCTTTTCATAACCTTTTGTCCACGGAACTTTTCTTCAACAAAAACTTGCGAAATATAAATCCCTTCGCCCCTGTCCGCCCAGTAAACTTTTGAGAACAAAATCATGCCAGCATACTCGCCGTTTTTCTTTGCAATAAAACACACAGCATATTTTTTATCAAATATGTCATGTTGGATGTTGTAAACAAGCGCACTACTTTTTATAAAAGAAGCCTTGTCAATTTCCTTGTTGGCGTGCAAAATAAAATCTAAATCTTCTTGTCTTGCACGTTTGATGATAATTTCTTCATTTTTCATATTCTAATATATTCAAAAAGAAGAAATTTTGTTTTTTTTGAAAAAATTGTTGACTTTATTTGAAGAATAGTATAAAATGTAGCCATGCGGATGTGGCGGAATGGCAGACGCGCTTGTTTAAGGGGCAAGTGGGAAACCGTGGGAGTTCGACCCTCCC
>CANRCQ010000013.1 GCA_947629145.1 uncultured Clostridia bacterium | reverse complement strand
ATGGTTTGGTTTTGGGTTTTTATCGCATATATCTCGTTAAATTTTATCATGTTCATTTCAATGGTGTTCTTTGAAAGGCGCAAACTTTCAAGCGTGATAAGTTGGCTGACAATCTTGACAATTTTCCCAATTGTGGGCTACCTTTTCTACGCGGTTTTTGGAAGCGGCCTTTCCTTTCGTGTAAGGCGCATGATTTCCAAACACAAACTCTATCAAGTGGAATATGACGAAGAAATAAGAAAACACATATTAGGCACAAACGAAGAAGAAACTTTGCAAAGGCTAAAAGACGATGCTGGCATTGTGAAATGCTGCTATAACTATGGCAGCATTCTTTGCCCAGACAACGATGTGAAAATATTTCGTTGGGGCGAAGAAAAAATGGCATATCTATTGCGCGACCTTGAACACGCAAAATACACAATCAACATGGAATATTACATTTTTGCGGATGACGAAATCGGCAGAAAAGTGATGGATTTGCTTATCAAAAAGGCGCAACAGGGCGTGAAGGTTAAACTTATATATGACTCTGTGGGAAGTCTTCACGCACCACGCCGATTTTTTAGAAGACTGAAAAAGGCAGGTGGGGAAGTTGGCGAATTTTTCCCACCTTTCGCCTATATTCGTATGATAAACTTGAAATTAAACTATCGAAATCACAAAAAGATTGTTGTGATTGACGGCAAAATCGCATACACTGGCGGCATCAACATTCGCGATGACCACATGGGCAAAAAGGCAAAAGTTTCGCCGTGGAGAGATGCCCATATTCGTGTGTGCGGAAGCGGAGTTTATCCACTTCAAGAAGCCTTTTTAAACGATTGGCGCTACATTAAAAAAGAAACATTTTCGTCTCATAAATACATCAACGAAGGGCTTTTTCCAGCGCCGTCTGTCAACGGTTCGGCATTTATGCAAGTTGTATGTTCTGGCCCAGATGGAAATGTGCCAAAAATAAAAGAAGTGTTTATCAAACTTATCACAAACGCAAAGGAAAGCATTTTAATTCAAACACCTTATTTTATTCCAGATGAAGCCTTTGATGCCGCACTTAGAATTGCACTTGCAAGTGGGGTTAAGGTTAAGATTATGCTTCCGGCAAAACCAGATTATAAATCAATCTTTTTAGTTTCGCTTTCCTATCTTAAAGAATTTGTCGAATATGGCGCGGAAGTTTATCTTTATGACGGCTTTTTGCACAGCAAAGTGATTGTTGTGGATGACGATAAAATGACAATCGGCACTTGCAACCTTGACCAACGTTCGTTTTCACTCAATTTTGAAGACACGGTTGTTTTGTATTCAAAGCAACTCAACAAGCAGTATCGCGAGTATTTCAAAGAAGACATAACTCACAGCAATGTTGTCGATTTGAAAGCCTTTAAGAAAAAGAGATATTTAACAAAGTTTTTGCAGGCAGTATTCAGGTTGTTTTCGCCAATTTTGTAGATTTGTTAAAAATAGTTGTATTTTCAAAGTTTTTTAGTTATAATTTTAAAAAGGAGTTAAAAATTGGATTACACAGATTTTACTTCACGACAAAATGCTTTTAATGGATTTGTAAAATATCGCCGCGAAGTTTTGGACAGCGAAGAGAAAGGTGGCTTTGTTGACGCATTCACCGAACTTTGCACCAAAGCCCTTGCAGGCGATTGTGTTGCACAGGATTGTGTGGCGTACTTTTTCAATCACGGAGTGCCAAATTATCTCGACCCAAATTATGACTATTATATGTCGTGGCAAATTCTTGCAGGCGCAAACGGAAACGAGTTCGCTCTTGAAAAGTTGGAATTTTTCCTAAATCCTGCATTAAATGCCATTGTTGACGATGATGAACTTCTTGCCACGGCTTTAAAACACGGGAATATAACTCGCGACAACGCGCTTATGGTGATTTCAAACCTTCTTTGTGAAGGGATTGTCGATGAACTTAAACTTTCTCCAAAAAAATTGATTAACATAAAAGGTGGGGCAAAAACTTTTACTCCACAGTTAAATCGCGTTTATGTCAACGCACTAAACAGCTGTTTGGATGACGTTGTGGCTTATCTTAAAAGTTGACTTTAAACCCTTCCAAAGAAAAACTTTCGGCAAACACACTTGAAATGGACACAATTATTTGATTGCAAATTTCAAGTTCGCCACTTTTGACTGACAAAAGCATAAGTTTGATTACAAGGGTTGAATAAAGCGCCACAAGCGACAAAAATGCATTGTTTTCATTTTCCACACAAATAAAATTGTGTGGTTTTTTCTTGCCAAATTTTTCTTGCAAACATTTCACACTTTGAGTTATTTTTTCATGCAGCACTTTGCCATCAACAAATTTTTCCAGGCGCAAAAGGCATGCCTGCATTTTTGCAAGCACAACAAAAACTTCGCCAAGCAAAAGTTCAAACTCTTCTTCTTGCAATCTCACAAAAACAAAGCCCTTGTCTTTGAGTGTTTTTGAATAGGCTTTTGCCATCTGTTCAAAGTCATCTGGCAAAAGAAAATCATCATAATTTTCCATATGTTTTCTTATGTTTTCATGAAAAATAGTGTGAAAAAACACGCCATAAAGCGTGTTTTTATTTTACATATCAAATGGAGAAGTTCTTTTAATCTTCTTTTGATTGCGCATCTTGATGTCGTAGTAAACTTTCTGTTGGTCAAGGCTTCGCATCATGCCACCAACTTGTGGCTCAACATCTTTCTTATAGAAGAATGGTGTTTGATAGGATGGGCATTGTTTAACTTTGATTGGATTAAATCTAAACATCTTAACAACAACGGTGTTGCGTTCGATTTGTCCAAGTTCATATGGGGTGATAAGTGGGCGAGTTGTTCTTTGAATTTGATTGTTGACATTTTTTGTTTTTCCATCACCATCACCTTTTCCGCCAGAGCTTTTCGATTCACCTGAGGTTTGTTCTACATAAGTGAGTTGAACATCTCCGCACATCTTCGAGAAACTATCACGCGTTTCTTGGTCGTCAGTTCCAAGATAGATTTGGGTGTTGCAGTTTTGCATGATTGTCTTTCTTCCGTCTGCTCCATACTTTGTTTCAAGTTGGGCATAGGACTGACAAGCCATTTCAAACAAGATGTTTCTTCCACGCGCAACTGTAATCATACTGTCAAATTTTGGAATAGGTGGCATATTACCAAACTCTTCCAAAATAAAGTAAACGTGAGTTGGGAGTTTTGATTCTTTGTAAGTGTTGGCCTTATCAACAAGTCGCTTGTAAAGTTGTGAGATACACAAAAGTGCAAGGTTGTGTCTTTCTTCACGGTCATCTGGGATGATAAGGTAGAAAACTGTTGGTTTGCTTGTGAAGTCGTCAAAGTCAAGGTCACTTTCGGATGTAAGATAAGCAATACCCAAGTCATTCATAAAGGAAATCTTACCTGTCAAAACACCGATGTATGATTTTGTTGTGTTTGGTGCGTTGTTGATAACCGCCGATGTCATGTTTGGAACGGTTGATGTTGCTGGGTCCCTTCCTTTCAAAAGATAATCTCTCACGGTTTCAAAAGGGGCTTCGGCATCAGGATCACGATAGGTTGCAATCTTATAGAGATTGAAGAAGTTGAATTTTTCTTTGGTCATGCCAAGGTCTGGGTCCAAACTGTCTTCAAGCATGGCAAGGGCGCATCCATACAAGAAGTCTTGCGCACCTTCTTCCCAAGTTGGGTCACTTGCATTCTTGGATTTTGGTGCAATAGTGTTGCAAATTTCACGAAGTTCGTTTTGTGCTTGGTCAACATACACTTGTTCGGCGCTGGTGACTGCCACGCGAAGTGAATCTTCATCGGCATAGGCAATTCCTTCAAAACCATACCAAACTTTTCCATAACTTACACCAGGCAAGGTGTTGTAGCCTAAATCTTTTGGATTTCTTCCATCACTGCAACGTTGTATGTTTTTTCTGCAGTTCTTTCCTTTGTGATAGATGTCATACACGTGCCCCATAGGGTTCCAACGAGATGATGCAAATGCATCACGAAGATTAAGTGTGATAACGCGATAGCCTTCATCTTCCAAAATTCTTGATGTGGATGTGTAAAGTTCGCCTTTTGGGTCAGTGATGACCATGTGTGGTTTTTCGCCGGAGTGTCCTAAAATTCTGATTGTTGGCACAAGGCACGCCGATGTTTTACCTGAAGCCGTTGTTCCGATGATAAGGCCGTGATATTCGTCTTTCATTCCTATTCTGTATTTTCCATCAATCATTGAGTTCATAAACACAAGGCCTGTTTTCTTCACACTTGGAAGCTGTGCCCAAGTTGTGTAAATCATTTTTGCTTGAGGATTTGCCGCTTCAAGTTCAACTCCTTTTGGGTCCATCCACTTTGCATCACTTGCAAGGTCCATTTCAATGCCGCTTGCTGTTTGCCCTTTTGTTTTTGCTTTATTAAGGGTAGATTCGTCTTTTTTCGGTCTGAACAAATACGCAGCCAACAATCCAAGCCCTGCACCAATTCCAGCCCCAAGCCCGACATAGTCCCATTTCATAAATGCCGATTGAAGTTCAGGTTGCGGGTCGGTTGTAAAGTAATAAATCATTGCTCCGCCAGCAAAACCTATTATTGCAAAAATAATTGCACAGATAATGTAAACTTTTAATCTTGATTTTTTCATAAACACTCCTATAATAGATATTTTAAACTTAAAAATATAAAAAAGCAAGCAAAGAATGCTTAAAATTAAATTTTTTGCAGTTTTTTGGCACTTTTTTCTGCATTTTGTAGTTTTTGCTTGTAAAAGAATCCACGAAGTTGCAAACGCGACTGCATTCCAAAATCTTCACTGTCAAGCATTTTTTCCAAAGCTTCAAGGTCAACAACACAAATTTCAATGTCTTCAAAACTGTCCAAGTGCTGTTTTGAATTGAATTCAACTTCTGCTTCAAAACAAATCAAACTTTCATCGCAAAACCCTGCCGAAGAATAGGATGCAGGCTCTGCTTGCACAATATTCTTCGCAGTTGCGCCAATTTCTTCTTCAAGTTCGCGCTTTGCACTTTCAAGGGGACTTTCGCCACGATCGATAAGCCCTGCTGGAATTGCGTAGATGTGCTTGTTTATTGGATATCTAAATTCCTTTATAAGCACAATCTTAATTTCTCCATTTTCGTCAAAAAAATAAGGCAAAATTCTCACTGCATCTGCTTTTGGCTTTTTCATCAAAATGTCTGGATTGTCCTTCCTGGATGCTATTTCATAGACATGTTCGCCTTTTTCAGTTTGATATTTTGCCAAATAAGTTTTGATAAATCTTCCATTCCATGCTTTCTCTACACTTTTTAATTTTTTCATACTCTCTCCAAAAATTATTTTAAACAATTATCAAAAAAAGCGCAAGCAAATTGCCGCACTAATTTGACAAATTGGTTTTTATAATGTAAAATTTGCTTGTAAAAATGCTCCCATGGTGTAATGGATAGCACATAAGTCTTCGGAACTTAGTGTGAGGGTTCGAATCCTTCTGGGAGCGCCAAAAAAATGTAGGTTTTTCCTACATTTTTTCTATTCCATTTGGAATTATTTATGTTTGTATATAATTCCTTTTAATAAAGGCTCAAAGCCTAATTTTTTATAAATCTTGCTTGGATACCCATCATTTTCAGTTATGCACAAAATGTGATTGATGTGTTTGCCTTCTAAAAAATCCAGAACTAATTTTAAAGCAAAGAAAGCTTTTGTTCTTCTGTATTCAGGTTTTATTGTAAATCCCGCGATGTAGCATATGTCATTTTCAATGCTCAAATTTAAAACTCCAACATTTTTATCTGCAACATTGATTAAAAATATGATAAGTTCATCATGTTTACTTTTATCAAATTTCTGTTTTAATGCTGCTGAATATTCAGTAAGGTCAACATTTCCATATGGATTGTCGCTTCCAATTGCTGAAAAACCAATCCTTGAAACTTCGTTTTGTGTTGAGTAGTTTTCATTGGTGACTCTTTCCAATGTAATGGAAGCTGGACACTTGATAAAGGAAAATTTCTTACGCAACTTTTTAACATCTGCAACAAACCAAATATCTTCGTTATAAACTTCATATTCTGTAAGAGATTTTTCGATATTTAAACCTTCTGTTTGAATGTTATAAAAAGCAGGAACCTTGTTTATAGTTTTAAAATATTGCTCTATCAACACTTTACTATCATCAAAGAGAAATGCACAGTTGTTGTCATAGTCTTTCCCAAAGCGATTTAAACAAATGAAACTGTTGTTGATTTTTTTAATATCAGTAAAATAAGGATTATTCTTTATATAAAAGTTTATATAAACAAGATTGTCCATTTTGCACCCCTATATTATGTTATCATAAAAAACAAAAAAGAACAACGATATTCACGAATTTTTTGAAGCGAAATTTCTCGCATTGTCATTCTAGGCGCCCTCACACCGCCATTCTGAGCCGAAGGCGAAGAATCTCAAGAAAACCTTCGTTTCACTCATGAACGCAGGAAATATCTTCGAAGAGAGATCCTTCGTTTCACTCAGGATGACGATGGATTATCTTCGAAGGTAATCAGTTCTATTTCTTTATCAGCCACTATTCCCGCCATACTGGACTCATCCACTTCGTCATTCTGGACTCATCCACTTGGTCATTTTGAACGCGTCCGCTTTGTCATTCTGAGCCGAAGGCGAAGAATCTCTTTTTTGAGATGTTTTACATTTTATATAAAATTTATGTTAAAAAAGTGCCTAAACACCTTTAAAATAGGGTAATTCGGCACTTTATAAAATAATATTAAATGATAAAATATGGTGCAAAAATGGGCAAAAACACCATTTTAAAGGGATTACTTTGAACCGAAATGTTGCGGGTCATGGGAGCAGCAAATCTATTGTTAAAAAAATCTTACATCATGTAAGATTTTTATTTAAAAGCAGTAAGCAAAGTTGCTTTTTCTAAATTTATTTTTTTGGTTTACTTTGTGTCCCCTTTTGAGAAAGAAATTCAACAAATTTTTTATTTTGCTTGTAATCTTCTTCCAAAATATTCATAAGTTCCGTTTGCTCCATGTTTTTCTCCTTTTTATAAATTTTTCAATTTTTCGTCGACCTTGTCCACAATTTCGCCTTTAACCTTCATCATATCCTTTGAGATTTCCTTATTTATTTGCGAATTTAGTTTTTCCATTGCTGCGTCCGAAAATTGACTTTTTTCATTGCGGTAGTCCAGCTGCACAAAAGCCTTTGTAAGTTTTAAGAATTCTTGGACTTCTTCTTTTGTTTCTACTTTCATTTTGCCAAGAACTTTTGCAAATTCTCCAACGCGTTTAGCATAAGAAGAAATGTTTCTGCAAGAAACATTCACTTTATCTTTACTACGAGCAAACAATTTGTAAACTATTGTTGTTACATTTTGGTCGAAATTATGATTAAATAATATAATTTCCACATAAAGTTTTGCTGCGCGTTTAAAGTCTGGATTATCCTTAAAGAAAAACAATTGCCCTAATTGTGTTACACTTATATTCTCATCTGTTTGAAGCTCTTCGACCATTGGTAAATCAGCAAGCCAGTCCAATACTTCTTTTCGGCTTTTCTCATCTTCCCACCATTTTATTGATTCACTCATTTTTTTATCTCCTATCATATCTTGGTTTTCATTCTCATTATACCGCGGGGGGGGTAGTTGTCAAGTATTTTTTAAAATAAATAATTTTTCCAAATTTTTAAATTGAAATTTAAAACACAAAACCCCCTTAATTTATTTTGAATAATGCAATGTTTGTGATATAATAACATTAAATTTGAGGGAATTATGAAACAGGTTGTTGTTATAACTGGGGCAAGTAGCGGAATTGGGCTTGCGAGTGCAAAGTTGTTTCTTGAAAAGGGTTGGACTGTTTATGGAATAGCCCGAAACGAGTTTAAGGGTAACTTTGAGTGTTTTCAAGCAGACGTGAACGACCATCAAAAGATTAAAGAGATTTTAGATAGCATAGTTCAAAAAGAAGGGAAGATAAATGCCTTTGTCAACAATGCAGGATTTGGGATTGGCGGCGAACTTTTGGATAGTGATATTCAAGTTGTCAAAAAGTTGTTTTCAACCGACCTTACATCATATGCGACAAACATAACGATTGTAGGCAACATTATGAAAAAACAAGGCTTTGGCAAAATAATAAATGTTTGTTCGTTGTCTGCGTTGTTTCCGTTGCCTTATCAAAGTTGTTATTCAGCGGCAAAGGCCGGCATAGATGTCCTGACGCGAACTGCAAGAACGGAGTTTAAGCCTTACAAAATTTTTGTCAGTGAAGTCTTGCCTGGCGATGTAAAAACAGGCTTTACTGATGCACGAATAAAAAACAAAAGTGCAAGTGACAAAGTCAACAAATCAGTTGAAAAAATGGAAGGCTATGAACGCAGCGGCATGAGTGCAAATGTGGTAGCAAAAAAGATTGTCAAACTTGCATCCAGCAAAAAACCGCGTGCAAGAGTTTGTGTTGGTGCGTTAAAACTTTTAGTGCCGTTTCAAAAAATATTGCCAACCAGATTTTTGGATTGGCTTATTGCAAAAATATATTGTTAAAGGGGATTAAATTAAAATGGATATATTTCAAAAGACAAAAGGTGTTCATAATTACGACCAGGCAAGGGAAGCGGGCATTTATCCTTACTTCCATGCGCTGACTTCCGGACAGGATACAGTTGTCCAAATGGAAGGCCACGAGATTATAATGATAGGCTCAAACAACTATCTCGGCTTAACTTCACATCCAGAAGTTATTCAGGCTGGGGTTGATGCAATAAAGAAATATGGCTCAGGCAATTCCGGTTCAAGATTTTTGAACGGAACACTTGATTTGCACCTTGAACTTGAAAAGGAACTTGCGAAATTTTTAAATAAGGAAGCAGTTATGACCTTTTCAACTGGCTTTCAAACAAACCTTGGCATAATCAGTGCAATTGTTGGCATACATGACTATGTTCTTTGTGACAAGGAAAACCATGCATCAATTTACGATGGTTGCAAACTTTCTTATGGCAAGATGCTCCGCTACAACCACAGCGATATGCAAGATTTGGAAGAAAAACTTAAACGCGTGCCAAAGGAATGCGGAATATTGATTGTCACCGATGGCGTATTTTCAATGAGCGGCGAGATTTGCAAGTTGCCGGAAATAGTTAAACTTGCAAAGAAGTATGGCGCGCGCGTTATGGTTGACGATGCACACGGCTTGGGTGTTTTGGGCAAGGGCGGACGCGGAACGGCAAGTTATTTTGGACTTGAAGACGAAGTGGACATCATTATGGGCACATTTTCAAAATCGTTGGCGTCACTTGGCGGATATATGGCGGCAAGCGAACGCGTTGTTGACTTTGTAAAACACACTTCGCGCCCTTACATATTTGCAGCAAGCATAACTCCGGCATCGGTTGCAACTGCACTTGCCGCACTCAAAATTTTGGAAAGAGAGCCACAGCGCGTTCAAAACCTTTTGGACATAAGCGACTATATGCGTCAAGGGCTTAAAAAATTGGGCGTAAAGATAATAGACAGCACAACCCCTATTATTCCTATATATGTTTATGATGATTTCAAGGCATTCAGGGCTTGCAAGATGTTGCTTGAACGCGGAATTTATGTAAATCCAGTTATAACTCCGGCAACACCACCAGGAATGGCACTTTTGCGCACAAGTTACACAGCAACTCACACAAAAGAGCAAATGGACAAGGCAATGAAAACCATAAAAGAAGTTTTGGATGAATTGGACATCCATTAAGCGGTAATTTAAAAAGATGTTTTGCTTTGCTCAACATGACGAGAGAAGGGTTTGTCACGGCGGCCAACTTAGGGTTAAGCCCCAAGTTTAAAAGTCGTTAAATTGCTTGACAGAATGGATTTTAATATATTAAAATGCTGTTATGTTAGAGATAAATAGAAGAAGAAGGTCAACAAGACGAAGAATAGGCGATGCACTTTTAACCGCAGGCGTGATTATGGGTGTGTCTGGCATTGCAAAATCAATGAAAAACTCCAAGGGCGAGCCTACGGCAGAAGTTAAATTTTGCAGTGAGTGTGGAACGAAAAACGAGGGTGATGCAATTTTTTGCGCAGAATGTGGGCATAAATTTGTTGAATTAGACAAATAAAAAGGAGAAAGTAATGGCAGAACTTAACGGAAAATATGTAAATGAAGAAAATCATCAAAAGGTCAAAACAAAACTTCAAAAAATAGGACGCATTCTTTTGGGTGTTGGTGCCGCTTTGACTGTTATTGGCATTGTTTTGTTGATTGTTGGCTTTGTATTCATGGGGAAAGCAATGAACGAACCATTTAAATCACCATCATTAGACCCAGACAACCCAAGCATACCTAGTGTAAGTCAAGGATTTTCTGCAAGTTTTGGCTTTTTTGTAGGTGGTGGAATTGTGCTTATGATTGGCTTTGGAATGCTTATTTATGGTGTGTATGCAGCCTTCTTTGCTCATGCACGCGAAATTGCATCATATAGTGCAAGCACAGTTGCTCCTGTATTTGGTGAAACAGCAAACTATCTTGCGGATGAAACATCTCCTGCAATTCAAAAAGTTGCAAGTGCTATTTCAAATGGAATACGCGGAAAACAATCAGACGAAAAAACTGAAACACCAAAGGAAGAACAAAAAGAAGAGCCTGTGAAAGAAGAAGTGAAATATTGCATTAAGTGTGGCGCAAAAAATACAATTGAAGCAAAGTTCTGCACAAAATGCGGAAACAAATTTTAATCATAATTTTTCGTTGATTTTTAAATAAAATATTGACTTTTCAATAAATTAAGTATATTATATAAACACCAAGTGTTTGGTAGTAATACGCAAACACACATCGACAAGCAACACTTTTAAGTCGTTGCCCACAGGGGACTGATTTAGTTTCCTTTTTTTGTTAATCATATTTACAAATTCTAATATGCCTTTGATAAAGTCAAAAATAATTATCATGATACAATAAAAAACTTGACTTTGTCATTTTAAAAGAATAAAATACATATAGTATTAGAGGTTGACGCCTATGAGAAAGTGTAAAGTTTTAATTTTTAAAAGGTTGAAGTTCGAGATATAAGTCCTTTTTAGTTTAATAAAAAGGAGTTTTAATATGTCGAATTTGAAAAAAGTGATAATTGCTGCACTTATGCTTGCAGCAACAATCGTTTTGAGTAGATTTTTGTCCGTAAAAACACCTATCATAGTTATTTCTTTTTCATACATTCCAATCATGTTATGTGCAATTTTGCTTGGGCCGTGGTGGACCATGCTTGTGGCAGGGCTTGCTGATTTAATTGGGGCGCTGTTGTTTCCGTTTGGGGCTTACTTTGTGGGTTACACAATTTCAGCCACATTGTCAGGGCTTATCTATGGAATCTTTTTAAGATACAAAAAAGAGATGTCCTACAAAAAGTTTTTGTTGATGCTTTCGATAAGCACGCTTCTTGTAATTGCGATTTGCAACGGACTTTTAAACAGTTTGTGGATTTATATAACAACAAAAAAGGCGCTTATTGCAATTTTGCCAACTCGCCTTGTGAAAGAACTTGTGATGTTGCCTATACAAATTGCAACAATCTTTTTCTTGCACCTGGGGCTTAAAAAAATGGGAATGTATGACAGACTTTTCAACAAAGAGATTGCAGTTGAAGAAGTTTCTAATGATGCGGACAAAAATTCTTCCAACGAAACGGAGAATAAAAAATGATAGAACTTGTGGATATAAATCTCAAATATCCAAAGTTTGAGATAAAAAACTTAAATTTAACGATAAAAAGTGGCGAAATTGTTGCAATAACTGGCAACAATGCCAACGGCAAAACCACGCTGATAAAAATTATTGCAGGGCTTTTGAAGCCGCGCAAGGGGACAGTTTTATTTGATGGACAAAAGAAAAGTGACCAAAAAATAGGGGTTGTTTTGCAAAACCCAGACAATCAAATAATTTTCAACAAGGTGTATGACGACATTGCTTTCACACTAAAAAATTACAAAGTTCCAAAAGAAGAGTTTGACAGTCGCATAAACGAAGCACTGAAACTTGTTGAAATGGAAGATTTTGCACAGAGCGAAACTTTTTCGCTTTCAACAGGGCAAAAACAAAGAGTTGTGATTGCAAATATGCTTGCAATTCATCCAAGCATTATGATTTTTGATGAAGCGTCCGTCTACTTGGACACATCAACAAAGCAGGTGTTATACAGAATTTTTAAAAGGCTGAAAGAACAGGGTGTGACGGTGATTTTCACAACAAACCTTATTGAAGAAATTGTCTATGCGGACAGAACAATTATCTTGGACAGCGGAGAAGTTGTGGCTTTTAAACAGCGAGAAGCGTTGTTAAAAGATTTGAGTGTTTTTAGAGAACTTGGCTTTTACATCCCTTTGAAATTGGCGCTGATTGAGCAACTTCAAAATCCAGAAGAGATTGACGATGAAGCGATTTTGCAAGTTTTAAAGGAGAAACTGAAATGATAGTTTTTCTGTTGTTTTTCATAGCCTATTCGCTTTGTGTCTTTTTGATTTCAAATATATATGCGCTTGTGGGTTTTTCCGCTTTTAACTTGCTTTTGCTTGTAGTTTTTCGCATAAATGTGTTAAAAACACTGAAAAATCTGTATAAAATTTTGTTTTTTGCAGTGTTCGTCTTTCTTTTCAATCTTATTTTTGACGATGTTGTTTCAAGCGCGATTGTGGGCTGGAAGATTTTGATTGTCACAAATTTTGCCTTTATCTTTTCAAATATTTTTAGTCCTGTGCAAATTGCAAACGGCGTCAGCCAACTGTTTTTTCCACTTAAACTTTTCAAGGTCAACACAGACAACTTGGTTATTGTCGTTGTGATTGCATTGAATTTTGTGCCAATTATTTTAAGTGAAATAAAAACTCTTAAACAGAATTTAAGAGCCAGAAATGTTAGATTGAATTTGCAAACTATTTTCACAAAAAGCCATGTGATTTTAACACTTTATTTTGCAAGTCTTTTGAAGAAAACAGAAGATTTGGAAACCGTGCTTTTAAGCCGAAATTACAAGGCTTAGCCTTTAACATAACCACTTTCGCGGCTTACTATATCATGCATCTTGCCAAAATTTTGCTCCATCTCACTTGCAAGTTTAAACTGCGTGCGTGCGCGTTCTAAGTTGTGAGAAGGATGGTCGATTTTAAAATAGGTGTCGCCATTTAAGTGGTCAGTTAAAAATCTCATGCCACATTCATATGTGATTAAAATTGCACTGAAAGCCAGTGTGTCTTTTTCCTTTTGGGTGAGAAGTTGCCCCATGTTTTTCAAATAGCCCTTTGTGTAAGCCTTGAAAAGATTTAAGTCAAAATGCACTTTGTTTAAGTCTTTTTCATCTTCTTTTGCGGTTGTTGCACCAAAACGAATGGAGTCTCCAAAGTCAAACCCTGCCGCACCTTTCATGATTGTGTCAAGGTCAATGACAACTCCGCCGCCACCATCTTTGTCAATCAAAAGATTGTTTATTTTTGTGTCATTGTGGGTGACACGATAAGGGATTTCTCCAGTTTTTAAAAGGTTCATAAAAACTGGGGCAATCTTTTTGCGCTTTAAAACAAAATCAATTTCATTTTTGCAATCTTTGGCGCGTCCTAAAACATCTTTTTTCAGCGCCCATTCAAATTGTTCAAGGCGCATTTGTGTGTTGTGGAAATTTGGCAACACATCATAAAGTTTTGTTGCATCAAAGCCGTCTAACATTGCTGTAAATTTTCCAAAAATCTCGCCGGATTTTTCAAAGAGTTGCGGAGTGATTTTATTAAAACAAACTGAATTTTCCACAAACTCAAACATTCTAAAACAGCCCAATTCTGTTTTAGATAGATATTTTTTATTCTTTGTAGGGACAAGTGTCAAAACCCTTTCTTTTGGATTGTTTTTCTTGATATAGTCCGTGATTAACAAATGATTATGTATAAGTTCTTCTGGTTTTTTAAACAAATTTGTGTTTATTCGTTGCAAAATATATCTTTTTTTATCTGTTTCAACAACAAAAGTGTCGTTTATATGCCCATTTCCATATGGTGTAATTTTCAAAATTTTGCTACCGTCTAATTCAAACTGCTGAGTAATTTCGTCTAAGGACATCGCGTTCTCCTACATAGTCATTATATTAATTTTTCTCCTTTTTGTCAATCTCACTCCACAGATGTTCGGTCAAAATTCTTGCACCTTTGTAGTTTAAATGGTCGCAATCGGCAAAGTGTTCTGTTTGAAACATTGGGCTGTCAAACAAGTTTAAAATTGTCACATTAGGATATTTTTTTGCCATATCAGTCACTTGCGAAAACAACTTGTCTGGGCTGTCCAACACTTCTCTGTAAACACTTGCTGCTGGGGCAATGACAATAAACAAATTCTGTTTCAATTTTTGAGTGTCGCTCATAAACTGTTCGCACCAGTGCATTTCACTTATTGGGCGATTTGCTTCTTTAAGATGTCTAAGTGCGCGCTTATGAACCATTTTTACTTTTCTTTTAGGATGATATTTCTTCTTTAACAAAGCATCTATGTTTTCAATCTTTTTTTGTAGTTTTTGTGAATTTTTACACTCTTTTTCAATGATTTTTGTTGTTTTTGCTTCAATTTCATAAAGATTGCGTTCTTTTGCAATGTCTGGATATTCATAGTCCACACCAAAAATCGGCCTGTAAAAAAGATAAAAATCGTCTGAATGACTTTTGCCCAAACACCATCCAGGAGAAAACAATGAAAAAACCAGCACGATGTTCTTTTTTTGTGGATTGTTTGCAATTTTAAAGAGTTGATAGCTGTAATAAAGGTCTTGGGAATCTATACACAGGTTCTCCCCCCCCCCCACTCTTATCAAATCCATATCTACCGTGCGAAGAGCCAATTACAAGCAACTCATCCGGCCGTGAGTTTTCTAATTTTTGTTTTGTCAAATAAACATATTGTCTAAATTTTTTTAACATTTTTCTTCTCCATTTTTGATTTCAAAATAAAGTGTTTCAAGTTCAATCTTTGTCAAAAGTTTAGGAACTGGATAAAGCGGATTTGCTTCTTTTTCAGCAGTTTTTGCAAGGATTTCTATGTCTTTTGTTTCAATTTCATCAATTTTATTTGGAATGTTCATGTGTTTGTTCATATCTTCAATCTTTTCAATAAAAAGTTTTGCGCCGTCTTCATAGGAAGTTTTTTCATCAAAAAGTCCGCAATAAACACCTATCTTCCAAAGTTTTTTATATACATTTTTTCCATAGCGCTTTAAAACATATGGCAAAATCACTGCGTTTGCAAGCCCATGTGCAATGTTGTATTTTCCGCCAAGGGAGTGTGCAATTGCGTGCACATAGCCAACATAACTTTGTGTGAAGGCAATGCCAGCAAGATATGCCGCTTTAAGCATATTTTCCCTTGCCGTCAGGTCGTTTCCATTTTCATATGCCTTTTCAAGATTTTCAAAAATAAGTTTGCACGCGTCAAGTGCGGCGGCGCGAGTCTGCTTGGTGGTGCTTCTGCCGATAAATGCTTCAACTGCGTGGGTCAGCGCGTCCATGCCAGTGGTTGACGTTATGTGTTTAGGAAGTCCCACGGTCAGTTTTGCGTCTAAAATCGCATATTTTGGAATGAGGGGGAAATCGTTTATCGCATATTTATGTCGAGTTTCGCTGTCGGTTACCACGGCGGCAAGTGTGGTTTCACTGCCAGTGCCGGCAGTTGTAGGAACGGCAATTAACAGTGGGATTTTTTTACGCACTTTCAAAACACCTTTCATTTGACTTAGTGTTTTCTTTGGATTTGCAATTTGCGCGCCAGTTGCCTTTGCGCAGTCCATTGCTGAGCCGCCACCAAACGCAACAATGCAGTCACAATTATTTTCGCGATACATTTTAACTGCGTTTTTTACATTTTCGGTGGTTGGATTTGCCACTGTTTCATCAAACACGCAAAGTGAAAGACTTTTTTCAATCTCTTTTTCAAGCGGCTTTGTAAGTCCAAGCCCTCGCACACCTTTGTCCGTCACTAAAAGCACACTTTTTTTATTCTCACTTTTTAAAAGTGAAACAAGTTCGGCATAGTCCTTTAACAGTTTTGGAGTGTGATAAGGCAAAAGCGGAAGAAGCATTCTAAACACGCCTTGATAAGTTCTGCAATATGCTTTTTTAAAGAAATTCATATTTTCTCCTTTAAAGCATTATATCACACACCGCTTTTTTAAACAAATAAATTGTCTTGTGGGGCGAAAATATTTGGAGAATTTTTGAAGTTATGTTAAACTATAAAAAAGGAGAGAAAGATGGAAGAATTAAAACTTACAAAGACATGGGACAAGGTTTTCCCAAAAAGCGAATTGGTTTCGCACAAAAAAGTGACTTTTCACAACCGCTATGGAATAACTCTTGCGGCGGATATGTATATTCCAAAAAATGCAAAAGACAAACTTTCGGCGCTTGCTGTGTGTGGGCCTTTTGGCGCAGTGAAAGAGCAGTCTTCTGGGCTTTATGCACAAACCTTGGCAGAACGCGGATTTTTGACAATCGCCTTTGACCCTTCCTTTACAGGTGAGAGTGGTGGGGCTCCAAGATATGTTGCTTCGCCTGACATCAACACAGAAGATTTTTGTGCCGCAGTGGATTTTTTAAGCAACCTTGAAAATGTGGATGCGGAAAAAATCGGCATTGTTGGAATTTGTGGTTGGGGCGGAATGGCACTTAATGCAGCCGCAATCGACACACGCATCAAAGCCACAGTTGCATCCACAATGTATGATATGTCGCGTGTGAGTGCAAACGGCTATTTTGACGAAGCTGACAACGCAAAAGCAAGATTTGAAATGAAACAAAAACTTAACGCACAGCGCACACTTGACTATAAAAACGGCACATATGCACGTGCTGGCGGAGTTGTTGACCCATTGCCAAAAGACGCACCATTTTTTGTGAAGGACTATTATGATTATTACAAAACAAAACGCGGCTATCACAAGCGTTCGCTAAATTCAAACGATGGCTGGAATGTGACTTCTTCGCTTTCATTTATCAATATGCCAATTCTTTCTTACAGCAATGAAATCAAAAGTGCAGTGCTTTTAATTCACGGTGACAAGGCGCATTCTTGTTATTTTTCAAAGGATGCATTTAAAAAACTTAAAGGCAAAAACAAAGAACTTTTGCTTATTAAAGGCGCAGTTCACACCGACCTTTACGACAGGATGGACATAATTCCTTTTGATAAAATCACTAAATTTTTCAACGAAAATTTGAAATAGGAGAAGAGAATGGCAAAGACGCTTGTTGTCATGGACAGCAATCAAACACTTTACTACATTTTAAAAAATAAATGTTCCGTTGCTCGCTTTGGGGATGGAGAATTGAATGCAATGCGTGGCTATTCAATTGATTTTCAGCATACTTCCAAAGATGTAAAAAGGCGACTTAGGAATGTGAAAACAAATGAAAAATGCTTAGTTTGCATTCCAGATATTTTTGACAACAGCCGCATGAACAAAGATGTTCTTGCCAAGCACGAATACAAGTTTTGGCGAAGGTCAAGGTTTTTAAACAGGCACAATTACAAAAGATTTTTTGCCGGAAATGTTTTAGGCGATGCGTTTATTTCCAGATTTTATTTGAGATATAAAGACCACTCTCATACAGCGGAATTTGTTGAAAAACTTAAAAAACTTTGGGACAAAAAAGATATACTTTTCGTGGAAGGCAAAAAAAGCCGTCTTGGAGTTGGAAACGACTTGTTTTCAAATGCAAATTCAATAAGAAGAATTTTATGTCCGTCAAAAAATGCCTTTGACAAGATTGATGAAATTGAAAAGGAAATTGTCAAAAATCACACTCCAAACACCCTTGTAATTTGCGCACTTGGGCCAACGGCGACAGCGATTGCATATGAAATGTCATCACAATTTCAGGTTTTGGATTTAGGTCATATAGATATTGAATATGAATGGTTTTTGCAAAAGGCGACAAAAAAAGTTCCTATTGAAAACAAATATGTCAATGAAACAAAAAAGGGGCGCAACCCAAAGGATTGTTTAGACGAAACATATTTGTCGCAAGTGGTTGCTGAAATTGAATAAAAAAAGAGCGATTTGCTCTTTTTTTAATCTATATCAACAATTTCATAGTTGCGAGTGCCAAGCCCAAGTTCTTCGCCAGTTTCAACAATGTGAATTGCGTGACGGCTGTCCATTCTTTCGATAAGGGATGCCTTGCCCTTGTCAGGGGAATTTTTCACGGCATCATAGCAGGCTTGGTCAAGTGCGACAGGGTCAAGCGAAGCAAAAATTCCAATATCTGCCATTTCAGGTTCTGGTGGATTTGAGTCGCAGTCGCAGTTGATTGAAAGTCTGTTTGCAACATTGATATATGCTATGTTTTCTGGCTTCATGTAATCGACAACGGCCTTGCACGCATCCGCCATACACTCGATAAATTCATCTTGATTGCGGTCAAAAAGGTTTGCCATCATCTTGTCAGGGTCGGTGGTTTTTGTCACGGAGTGGATGTAAGCCTTGCCGTTTCGCGAAGCAATGCCGATGGACATATTTTTAAGCGCTCCGCCAAATCCGCCCATTACGTGTCCTTTAAAGTGAGAGAGCATAAGCATACTGTCATAGTTTGCAAGATTTTTGCCAACAATGTTTTTCTTCATAATTTTCCCACCATTGACAGGGATTTCCATTTCTCCGTTCTCGTCCATGATGTCGCAAGGGGCAATCTTTGTAAAGCCGTGTTCTTCAATGGCTTTGTAATGTTCTTTTGGGTCAAATCTTCTTCCACGATAGGCTGTGCAACACTCCACGATTGTGCCGTTTAATTTTTGCACCAAATCTTTGATTAAATTTGGATTTAAAAAGTTGTGTCCGCCAGGTTCGCCTGTGGAAATCTTCACGGCAACCTTGCCTTTAAGTTTAACCCCAAGTGCGTCATAAATTTTCATAAGCCCAGCGGATGATATGTCTTTTGTAAAATAAACTTTTGCTTTTTTCATAATCTCTCCTTTAAAGGAGTATATCACAAATTTTAATTTAAACAAAATTATTGCGAAAAAAAACTTATGCAATTCGCATAAGTTTTCTTTTTTACTTTTTCTTTGCTGCACATTTTTTGCAAGGTGCTTTAGCGGCTGCTGTTTTAGCAGGAGCCTTAGCAGTTGTCTTTGCTGCAGGTTTAGCGGCTGCCTTTGTTGTTGTCTTAGCAGGAGCTTTTGCGGCTGCTTTAACAGCAGGTTTTTTAGCTGGTGCTTTTGCAGGAGCCTTTGCTGGTGCTTTAGCGGCTGGTTTAGCTGCAGTTTTTGTTGTTTTTGTTGGCATATTTTTATCCCTCCTTTATGTATAGTCTAAATCTGTCGAAAAATGTTGTCAAGCAAATTTAAGCATATTTTTTAATATTTTTATAAAATATTAAAGACAATTTTTTTAAAAGCAAAAAAAGTGAAACTTTTGCGAATAAATTTTGCTAAAACAAGACTAAATTTTGTCAAAAATGAATTAAAATTGTGAATTTGAGCAAACTTTATTTGGGGGACAAAAATATGAAATTTAATCCATTTTTAGAAAAACCAAAGAAACTTGAAAGCATAATTATGTCGTGGAAGGATATTGCCGTGAAGCCGTATGACAAAAACGAAGTTAGCCCTTACACGCGCACTCGTTGCATTTTGATGAACGGCACAGAGTATGAAGCTGTGTGGTTTTCGCACAATTTTCAAAGACACACAGGCGACAACGATTTAAGGAGAACACTTGCCATGGTGCGTAGAAGTGAACAGCAACAGCAAAAACTTATCTCGTCTTTAAAGCCACTTGATGAAAATTTGCTTGAAACTACAATAGGCTACGAACAACTTGCGGTTGATTTGACGGCATATTTGGCGCAAAATGTGAAGATAAAGTTTGTCAAAGATGCTTTGGACTTTGCGCTTTTGGAAGATTTCGACCACTTGTATCGTTATTCAAATCTACTTGAAAGTGATATGGGTGCAAAGGCGGAAGACTATGTCGGCAAATACACAGAAATCACTCCTGGCAGGCCGACAATTTCCCATCATCGCCATCCATATGACAGTGTAAGGCAGTGTATCACAAATGCCAAGGCAGACCCATTCACTAAATGCGCCGTTTCTATCATCACGGCGGCGGAGCAGCAGACAATGAACTATTACATGAATTTGGGGCAGTTCTACAAAAATCAAAAGGGCAGAAATCTTTACACTGAAATTGGCATGGTTGAAGAACAACACGTCACGCAGTATGGAAGTTTGATTGACCCAAATGCAACTTGGTTTGAGATGTGCCTTATGCATGAATATGTGGAATGTTATCTTTATTACAGCATGATGTGTGACGAAAGTGACAAACGCATAAAAGGTATTTGGGAGATGATTGTTGGGCAAGAGATTGCGCATCTTCACGCGGCTGTTGAGAATTTAAGAAAGTATGAAAAGAAAGATTGGCAAGAAGTCATCCCAGACGGCAATTTTCCAGAACTTATCAAATTGCAGTCGAACATTGAATATGTAAGAAAAGTTTTGAAAAACACCGTTTCAAACACTGCAAAACGCGAAGAATATGTGGACATTAACACCTTGGATGATAATGACAACTTTTTCAAATATCAAAACAAAGTCAACAAAAATCCAGAAGGCGAAGCAGGCCACAGTGTGATAGTTGACCACATAAATCAATTTGGGGAAGATTATCGATTTGAAACAAAGCCAAATCCAGTTAAAGAACTTGAAAGTCGCACTCAAGACAACTTCACACTTGGAAGAGTTAAAACAAAGTAAAAAAGCCTTAAACAAGGCTTTTTATATTTTTGCGATTGAGTTCCATGTGTTTGCGCCGACAATTCCATCCACGGCAAGATTGTTTTGTTGTTGATATTGTCTAACTGCGTTTAGTGTCTTTTGTCCAAAAATGCCGTCTATTGTGCCAACAGGGATGCGATTACTTTCTAAAAGTTGTTGCAAAAATCGCACATAACTTCCCCTTGAACCCTGTCTAAGTGTTGGATAAGGGGCAAGTGTCAACAGTGTTCGCCATGTGTTTTGCCCAACAATTCCATCCACGGCAAGAGAGTTTTCAGTTTGAAAGGCTCGCACTGCGTTTTCAGTGTTTGCTCCAAAATCTCCATCAACAACAAGATTTGCACCCAAAAGGTTTAACATAAATTGCAAAAGATAGACAAAGTTGCCGTCATTTCCACGGCGCAAAGTTGGAAAGTTTCCCACAGCGCGCGGAAGATATTCCACACCCAAAAAGTCACACACTCCTTGGCAGGCTTCTTCGCCAACTTCTGTTTGAAACAGCGGATTTATCATGCGTTGCGCTTCGATAAGGTTTGTCATAAATCCGGCTTCAATAAGTGTGGATGGGCAGTTTACACTTGAAAGCACTCCGGCATCAAGTATTTTCACACCCCTTCCATTTTGTGGAGTGTTTTGCACAAGGCGCGCATACACGTCTTCGGCAAGGCGTCTGCTTTGTGTAGGACGCGGATTTGTTTGTGAATAGAAAACTTCCACACCAGAGATGTTGTTAAATTCGTTTTCGTTTCCAGACGCGTTGTAGGCAAAAGTCACCAAAAGGGTTAGATTTTGTCTGTTTATTCTTCTCACGCGTTCATTTATCGAAATGTCCGCACTTTCCGGCTTGACGTCATACACAGAAAAGCCGTTTCTTAAACACGCTTCCAAAAACTTGTTTTTTGCGGCATTATTAAATTCGTTTTCATAAATTTGTCTGTTAAGCCCTGGCACAACTGGGGTGCGTTTGCCTGGGGTTGGTGGAGTTATGCCGTGTTCGTCATTTCCACCTATGTAATAAATTTCGTTTGCCATAAAATCTCCTTTACGGCTTTTTATATGAAAAATTTGTTAAAAATGATAAAATTTTCAAACAAAACCTATTGAAATTACAATTTTTTAATGTTATAATTTTTATGCAATGGGTTATTTAAAGACAGACAGACAAGTGCATAAGCGCTCTAATAATATTGTTGGAAAGGCATTCAAAATCAAGAAAGCCAAGTCTTTTGACGACAAATTTTATTCTGTTTTGACAAAGAAAGTTGGAAACAAAACTGTTGGTGAAATCTTGAAACAAAACGAAACAAACGGCTGTTGTTATTTTTATTCGCTTTTGCTTGCAAGTTGCAATCCAAAACTCAAACTTGTGCATGGATACTTGCGCGCACTTGATAAAGTAGATTATTTTTTCGAGCCGTTTGGTCATGCGTGGGTTGAAAGTGATGATTTTGTGTATGACACATCTTGCAAAGCGGTTATAGAAAAGGACTATTATTACAAGATGTTTAAGGCGGAAGAAAGTCAAGAATATTCAAATATGAGTGAAAAGCAAATTGCAACACTTGCCATAGAAGCAGTTGAAAGCAGGCCGCGCCTTATTTCAATTTTAAAAGACATGAAAGAGTTCCAGTCTGCATCACTTGAACTTGTGAAAAATGTAACTGATGATTTTTTAAATGAAAAGGCTGCAAAGAAAATTGTTGATATAAAAATTGAACAAAAAGAAAAGAGCAAATAGTTTTGCTCTTTTTTATTTTGCTTTAAATCTAAGCGCCCTTATGCTGTTTAAAATTGCAATCACTGTCACACCAACATCTGCAAACACAGCCCACAACATTCCTGTTATGTGTGCAACCCCAAGGCTTAAAAACAAAACTTTGACAACTGCTGACAGGATTATGTTTTCAAGCACAATTTTTCGCGTGTATTTAGAGATTTTGATTGCAGTTGCAATCTTGGAAGGGTCATCTCCAACAAGCACAACATCGCTTGCTTCCACACTCGCGGGGCTTCCGTTAATTCCCATAGAAAAGCCCACATCTGCAACGGCAAGTGAAGGCGCATCGTTTATTCCATCCCCAACATAGCCGCCTTTTTGCTTTGCCAAAAAGTTGTATTTATCTTGTGGAAGCATCTGCGAATAAGCGGTGTCAATTCCAAGTTCATCCGCAACTTTTGTTGCAATTTTTTCATTGTCGCCGGAAAGAAGAAATGTTTTCACACCAAGTTTTTTCAAATCGTCAATGGCTTTTTTAGAAGAATGTTTGATTGTATCTGCAAGGAAAATTCTGCCAAGTTCAACATCATTTTCAAAAACTTGCACAACAGTGTTTTCAAGTTTTTTGTCCTTTCTTCCAACAAAATATGATTTGTCTTTATATGTGAAAGACACACCTTTTCCTGCTTGCTCTTTCACATTTTCAACACTTTCAAGTTTTTTCTTGCAAGCCGATGTAAGCGCTTTTGCAAGCGGATGAGTTGAGTTTTGCTCGCCAAGGGCTGCCAAATAAATCAAATCTTTTTCTTTGACACCAAAAGTTTCAATTTTCTCAATTTGAAATTGCCCAGTAGTGAGCGTTCCAGTTTTGTCAAAAGCCACACTTTTAAGTTTGCAGCAAGCATCCAGATAGTTTGAACCCTTAATCAAAATGCCGTTTTTAGATGCGTTTCCAAGCCCAGAAAAATACGAAAGTGGAACGGATATTGCAAAGGCGCATGGGCAGGAAATTACAAGAAAGATAAGTCCGGTGTAGAATGCTTCGTTAAAGTTTTTGGAAACTGCCCAATAAATTCCCCACACCAAAACTGCAAGCACAACAACGCCCAGTGTGTAATATTTTGTGATTTTTGATATAAAAGTTTCTGTTTTTGACTTGTTTTCGCTTGCATTTTCCACCAAATTCATAATTTTGCTGATTGTGCTGTCACTGCAAGCCTTTGTAGTTTTCACCCTAATCACACTGTCAAGCACGATTGAGCCAGAAAGAATTTCGTCACCCTTTTTAAGTGTTACAGGCACACTTTCTCCGGTCAGGCTTTGAAGGTCAACCATGCAAGTGCCGTTTGTGATAATGCCGTCAATGGCAACGCGCTCTCCGGCGCGAACCACAATTTCACTTCCTATTTCAACATAACTTGGACTGACTTTTTCTTCGCCATCTTTTGTGATAAGATTGACATATTCAGGTTGAATTTTTGCAAGGCTTTCAATCGAAGAGCGCGCGTG
>CANRCQ010000012.1 GCA_947629145.1 uncultured Clostridia bacterium | reverse complement strand
ACTTAGCTTTGGTTTTGCCTAAACGCATTTTGGACGACATTATCGAAATGATTTACGCCCTTGACAAGGTTGCACCAGGCACTGCAAATGACGACACTCTGCTTTATGGGGTGGAAGTGAAATTTTACACGATGCAAGTTGATGTGGATGAAAACCTGCAAACAAAATATGACGGACTTTATGTGATTGGTGACGGAAGCGGCGTTACACACTCGCTTTCACAAGCATCGGCAAGCGGCGTGTATGTTGCAAGAAATATTTTAAAGAATTAAGGGGGATTTTATGAAAAAAAGTATTAAAACAACAGAAGCAATTTTTCCTATGCCAGTTTTGATGGTGGCAACTTACAATGACGATGGCTCTGTGGATGTCATGAATGCGGCATGGGGAACAATGCTTGAAAGAAACGAAGTTTTGCTTAACTTGACAGAAACACACAAAACTGTGAAAAACATTAAAAAAAGAAAGTCTTTTACTGTGAGTATTGCGGATGCAAAACACGTTGTTGAAGCGGATTATTTTGGGGTGGTTTCTGCAAACAACACCGCTGATAAATTTGAAAAAAGTGGACTTTCTGCCACAAAATCAAAACTTGTTGATGCACCGATTATCAATGAATTTCCTGTATGCCTTGAGTGTGAATTTATTGAAATTGAAAACTGTGGTGTTGTGGGCAAGGTTGTGAATGTAAGCGCTGAAGAAAGTGTTTTGACGAAAGGACAAGTTGATGTCGAAAAACTTGAAGCGATTGCGTTTGACCCTTACACTCATGGTTATTATCAAGTTTCAAAAAGGGTTGGGAATGCCTTTAAAGACGGATTAAAACTGAAAAAATAATGGAAAATTTCAAATATAAAAAACCTAATTTTGACAAACTTTTAAAGTTTGGCTTTAAAAAACGCGAGAAAATTTATCAATTTGACAAGAAAATTTTAGACGGCGAATTTGTTTTGAGTGTTTTTGTCACTGAAAGCGGAGATGTTTCCACAAAAGTTGTCGATAAATCTTCTGGCGATGAGTATTTTTTGCACCTTTTAAAAGACAGTGTTGGAGAGTTTGTTGGGCGCGTGAGAGAAGAGTTTGAAGCCACCTTAAATGAAATTTGCAAATCTTGTTTTGAAAGTGATGTGTTTAAAAGCAAGCAGGCAAAAGCGATTTTGGAATTTGCCGATGGAAAGGGTAATAAACTTGAATTTTTGTGGGACAATTCTCCCAATGTGGCAATTTTAAGGCGAAGTGACACAAAAAAGTGGTATGCAGTTTTGTTTGTGCTTCCAAAAAGCAAGTTGGACAACAAAAGCAGCGAAATTGTAGATATTGTTGACCTTCGCTTGCAGCCAGATGAACTTGAAAAAATTGTTGACGGAAAAAATTATTTTAGGGCATATCACATGAACAAAAAACGTTGGATTTCCATGGCACTTGATGGCAGTGTTTCCACGCAAGATATTTTAAAGTTTGTTGAAAATAGTTTCAATTTAGCAAAAAAATAAAGACTGAGATTTCAGTCTTTTATTTTGTTCTTTCTTTTGGAATTTTTTTGCCGTCTGCCTTAAACACAGTTTCCGCATTGTCAAAAAGCGGAGTTATATCTTCTTCATTTAAATTTGTGTTGACGTTTTTCAAATATTTTAATGTTTGAATTTTTGTTTGAGTTGTATCTTTGTGTTTATAAAGCGAAGTTACTGCAATTTCAAATATCTTTAATGAAAGAAGAAAATCTTTTTTCATTGGCATATCTTCTTTTGATTTAATAACTTGGTCTGGATTGTAAGATTTTGCTTGCGCCAATAATGCAGCCGTAAGGACATTTTGCCCTTTTGTGGAACTTACAATAGAAAACAAATTCCCTATACTTTGAATTTGAATTGCATTTATTTTGTCCTTTGTTTCAAATAATTTGAAATTTTTGCCAGTGTCAAGTTCGCTTATGCAATAAATGTCATCATATAAACTTTTTAAAGTTTTCATTTTTTTCACTCCAAACAAATTTTATCACAAAAAATTCAAGAAGTCAACGATTATTTTTGTGTATAAGATAATTTTTGTTTTACTTTTTTGAGTTTTTTGTGTTATATTATAAAAGAGGTGTTTTTATGGGTTTCATGAATTACATTTACAAAATTTTTGGCTTTGAAGGGGATGATGTTAAGGTCGCAAAAAAAGATTCCACCAAAGCCACTTACAATTTAAAACTTTCTCAAAAACTTCCTGACGAGATTGACGGCGTCAGTGTGTTTTATCCAGAAACTTTTGAAGATGTGAAGGACAAAATTGAATTACTCAAAAAAAACACTCCGTTTTTTATCGATTTTAGGGGATGTAGTTCCACTGAAAAAAACAAAATTTTGGATTATTTTCACGGCGTGATAGATGTTTTGGGGGCAACAGAAGAGATTGTTGATAAGAATTTGCATATTTATTTGCCTAAAAACATGGAACTTGAGAGGGAAAATTGAAAAAAAAGATTTGGATTAAAATAAGTGTTTTGCTTTCTATAATTGTTGGCATTTTGATTTTGGACTTGGTGACAAAATATGTTTTTGACGTCACTTTAAGCGATGGAAGAACCGTGAGTGTCATTCCATATCTATTTAATTTCCACCTTACACACAATCTTGGTGCTGCGTGGGGAATGCTTGCAGGCAAACAGTTGTTTTTGATTGCACTAAGTTTGGTCTTTCTTGCAATTTTCATCTATTATTATGTTAAGGAAAAAGAAAAATCTTGGCTTTTGACAGTCACTTTTGCTTTTTTGATTGGCGGATGTTTGGGGAATTTATATGACCGAATTTTTATCGGCTATGTGAGAGATTTTATTCAATTTGATTTTTGGCAAACCTTCCCTATTTTCAATTTTGCAGATACATTTTTGACAATTGGCATTGTCATGTTTATTATTTATCTAATTCTTTATTTTGTTAAAAATCGCAAAAAAGACGAGAAAAAACCTGAAAATATCGAAAAAGAGGATAAAAATGACTGAAAATTTTCAAGTTTTGCAAGAAAATGCTGGAATTAGGTTGGATATGTTTTTGCTTGAAAAATTGCAAGATTGTTCACGTTCACACATAAAAAACATGATTGAAAAAGGGCTTGTGAGTGTGGATGGGAAAGTTGTCACTAAGGCAGGCACTGTTTTAAAACAAAACTCTTCTGTTTCAGCGGAAATTTTGCAGCCAGAAGAAATTTCCACAAAGCCAGAAAATATAAAACTAAACATTATGTATGAAGATGGCGATTTGCTTGTGATAAACAAACCACAGGGGCTTGTTGTGCATCCGTGTTCTTCCACAAAAAGCGGAACACTTGTCAATGCGCTTTTGTTTCATATCAAGGATTTAAGTGGCATAAATGGACAGCTTCGCCCTGGGATTGTGCATAGATTGGACAAGGACACAAGTGGACTTTTGGTGGTTGCGAAAAATGATTTTGCACACAAAAGTTTGGCGGAGCAAATCAAAGAAAAAAGTGCGCAAAGAAATTATTTAGCAGTTTTGGAAGGCAATCTAAAAGACGAAAGTGGCACGGTTGAAACATTTATTGGCCGTGACCCAAGGGACCGCAAAAAAATGGCTGTCACAACTTCTGGAAGGGTGGCGATAACGGAGTTTAAAGTTTTACAACACTTTAAGGAGTGCTGTTTGGTGGAGTTTTCGCTGAAAACAGGGAGAACACATCAAATAAGAGTTCACGCAAAATATTTGGGACATCCTGTTGTTGGCGACAGGGTGTATGGGCATGAAGTGAAGTCACTGGATGGGCAACTTTTGCACGCATACAAACTTTCTTTTGTGCATCCAAGAACGCAACAAAAAATGACTTTTGAAGCAAAACTTCCAGATTATTTTGAAAATTATCTAAAAAAACAGAGAGTTTTGGCGGATTTTGCTTGACAAACTCCGCTTTTTTTGTTAGAATATGGGGGTATCCGCTTGTGTCGGGCTTTGGAAGTGGTTCGCCCCGCCTGTGACGACAGCGAGTTTGGTTAGAGGAGGTTTTATTATGTTTGCAGTTATTCAAACTGGCGGAAAGCAGTATAATGTGACTGAAAACGACACGCTTAAAGTTGAAAAACTTGCTGGCGCTGTTGGGGACAAGGTTAAACTTGATGTTCTTCTTGTTTCAGATGGAAACAAAACTGTTGCTGGAACACCAACTGTCAAAGGTGCAGAAGTTGTTGCTGAAATTCTTGCGCACGGAAAAGGCGATAAAGTTGTTGTTTACAAATACAAGCCAAAGAAAAATGAACGCAAGAAACAAGGTCACAGACAACCTTGGACAGAAATAAAAATTGTTTCTGTGAAGATGTAATTATGACAAAAATTATTATTTTTGAAATTGACAAAAAATTCTGCGGATTTCAGGTTAAGGGGCACAGTGGCTATGCCGAAAGTGGACAAGACATTGTGTGCAGTGCAATCTCAACCGCTTGCCAAATGGCTTTGGTGGGCTTTAAAGAAGTGTTAAATATCGATGTAAATTCCACTGTTCAAGACGGCTTTATGAGTGTTGTTGTGAATATGAAAGACATTGAAAAAGCACAAGATTTATTAAAAACACTAAATCTTACACTGAAAGATATTGCAGAAAATTACTCAAAATTCGTTAAATTGGAGGTTAAAAAGTATGTTTATTAATTTACAACTTTTTGCTCATAAAAAGGGTGGCGGAAGCACTAAAAACGGCAGAGATTCCCAAAGCAAACGCCTTGGCGTTAAGGCTTATGCAGGGGAAGTTGTCACTGCTGGTTCTATTATAATTCGTCAGCGCGGAACAAAGGTTTATCCAGGCAGCAATGTTGGCCTTGGAAAAGACTACACGCTTTTTGCGCTTAAAGACGGCAAAGTTGTCTTTGAAATGAGCAATGGTAAAAAAGTTGTTTCAGTTGTTGAAGCAAAATAAGAAAGGGCATTATTGCTCTTTTTTTGTTGGGTGAAATATGAATTACAAATGTGAAAAAGACTGCATCAAGATTTTTGGAAAAGAAGATTTTGTCCCTTCGCATATATTAGAGTGTGGACAGATTTTTTCCTATCAAAAAAACGGAGACGTTTGGCAGGTTTTTTCGCAAGATAAAATGGCGGGAATTGTGGAAAATGAATCTGGATTTGTTATTAAAACAGCCGACCCAAAATATTTTGAAAACTTTTTTGATTTAAAAACGGACTATGCGCTGATTAAAAAACAACTTTTAAAGTTTGATATTTTAAAAAAGCCAGTTGAATTTGGGCATGGAATAAGAATTTTAAAACAAAATTTGTTTGAAATGCTATTATCGTTTATAATTTCGCAAAACAACAACATCAAACGCATTCAACTGATTTTAAATCGCATTCGTGAGAAATTTGGAAATTATATGGGCGGTTTTTATGCCTTTCCTACGCGTGAACAACTTTTAACCGCTTCACAACAAGACTTTGCTTCGCTTGGGGCAGGCTATCGCGACAAATACCTTTTCAATGTGCTTCGGCAGGTCACTGAAAAGGATTTGGAAGAGTGGAGAAACCTTGACACAAAAACACTTAGGCAAAAACTTATTGCGCTTTCTGGAGTTGGGCCAAAGGTGGCGGACTGCGTGCTTTTGTTTGGATATGGAAGGGGAGATGTTTTTCCAGTCGATACTTGGATTGAGAAGATGTATAACCACTTTTATTCGCCACTTTCCAATCGCGAACAAATAAGAAACAACCTTGTTAAACAGTTTGCCGAACTTTCAGGCTACGCACAACAGTATTTGTTTTATTATGTAAGAGAGTGTGAGAGTGGCTAACGTGGACAAGGCAAAAACCGTCATTGGAAACACCCCTACTTCGTCATTCTAAACGGAGTGAAGAATCTAAAAAGTGAGATCCTTCGTTGCACTCAGGATGACGGAAAAAGTTGCTCAGGATGACGAAAGTGGGGCGATGAAAGAGAGATCCTTCGCGTTGCTCAGGATGACGGAAAAAGTTGCTCAGGATGACGAAAGTGGGGCGATGAAAGAGAGATCCTTCGTTGCACTCAGGATGACGAAAAACATAAATAGGGAAAATTTTCAAAAATTTTTTTAAAAAATATTGAAAAACAGATTGACTTGTGTTATCATATAAATGGAAGATGGAGGAGAATATGAATAAAATTTTGAAGAAAATTGCTACACTTGGGTGTGCATTTGTGATGATGACAACACCTTTAGCTTGTGCTGGGACAAACCCTAATCCACAGCCAGACGTTGACCCAGAGAATCCACCTGTTGTTGAGGAAACAGAGCAAGAAAAGGCGGAAAGACTTTATGCCGAATTGATTGAGTCCATGAAAAATGGAAACTTCACTGTTGAAACAGAAGACAAAGTTTATAAATTTGACAATGGTAAAGTGGAGTTTGATGGCGGAGTTTATTTTACAGAAAACGGCAAAAATGTTTGTGTTATTGACGGGGTTAAGAGATTAACCAATTTCAGTGTTGAAGACGCAATGCAGGAGATGTTGAGAGAATTTGATGGCATTAATTTTGCCACATATTTTGGTGATTCTTTAGTTGGTGCACAGCAAGACGGCTATGAAGCATTTGTTAAAGTTTCTGATGGGAAAATTGAAATAACTGCAAAACAACAAAAAGCAACCGTTTCTAACTTTGGAACAACTGTTGTGAATATGCCAACAGTCACTGAAGACAGAACTGATGAAACTGTTGTTGTAAAGAGCATGGAAGAAGCGATTGCAGAAGTCAGCGCATTCTTGAGCGAAGTTAAAGAAAATCAAAAATTCACTTACACAAAAACAGAAAATTCAAAAGAAGAAAAATATTCCTTCCTTAATGGCCTTTTGAAAGTTGAAAAAGATGGGGTTGTGACAATTTACGAAGAAGACGGTGGGCAAAAATATGCTTACTCACAACAAGATGGGGCTTGGAACAAAGATTTTACACAACAGTCAATTTCAAGTATCCTTGAAACATTTGATGCGTTTGCAAATGGAGTTGAAAAAGTTTCTTGGAGCGAATTTGATGCACAAAAAGCCCAACTTTCTGGAAGTTATAAGGGGCAACCAGTCACTGTAACATTAAACGGCGACAACATTACTTTCCAGATTGGCGACTTAAGTGTGAATGTTTCAAAGAATGTTGAAAACTTTGCAAAACCAGAACAAGTCACTGACAACACAATTCAAAGCGAAAAACTTTGGGAAACTGTCGATGGTCAGCGCGTTTACAACTACAAGCTTCTTGCCCAAACCCTTGAAGATTGGATTAAAGAGAATGATGGATATTTGAAAGAAATGTTCGCTGGGGGAATAAATTCATATGATAAACTTTTATCTATCGAAATCAAAGATAATTCTTTCCGTTTTAAAAATCTTATAACAAATTCAAATGGCAAATCACAAATTTATGATATTGAATTTCATCCAACATGGTTTTCAAGCATTTTAGCAGAAGAGAATAATACAGCAAGTGCAATGAAAGAATATTTTTCTAAATTAGTTCAAGAAAAAAAATATCCTATAAGACCTATAAATACTTCTAAAATAGATTTGGAATATACTTCGCTTAATGCTACACCAGAACAAAAAACTCAAATGGATGGATTGACACAAAGTGTGTTCAATGAACTTGCAACTGAAGGTTGGAAAACAGACAGTTGGGAAAACGTAGGAACAAAAGTTGCGGATTTAAAGGATGCAAAAATTTTGTTCTCAGCAAAAGGAGAGATTGTTTTTAGTGGTGATGCATATTCTCTTGGACCACAATCAAATTGGTATCAATACTATCTTATTGAAAATAAAGGAAATTTGGAATGGGTTTCTGTTAAATTGGCTTCAGCCAAATCATATAATTGTGAACCTGAAGAAAGAGTAATTGGTGACGTAAATAATCTTTGGTTTGTTTTTGAACCAACAAGGACTCCTTTGGACAAAGGCAACACTCAACTTTATGACAACTTGCTTAAAACATCCGCAAAATCTTTGAATTTATAAAAAATAAACAAGGAATTGTGTAAATTCCTTGTTTTTTTTTAATTATTGTGTTATCATATTTATATGAAAAAGAAGAAAAGGATTTTGGCTTTAATATTTTCTTTTATCTTCCTTTTTCTTGTCGGTTGTGCAGAAGGTGGAGAAGTAGGCGACGATTGGGACGGCGGAGATTTGGGGGATTTGTATGGGGACACTCCTATTGAAATGGAAGGAGTGAAAGTTTTATCTAAGCCAGAATCCTATGATTTTAACGCTGCTTTGGGTGATTATTCTGTCAATTATTACAATTTGTTTTCTTGGAATATTTTAAACTATTTATATGAGATTTATGGAAATGGTGCACAAGATGTTCCACCAAATATGTTGGAAGGGGATAATGCAAATGGTTCTACTTTTGGGAAACTTACAGAAAATAGTGACATCTATTATCTTTATGACAGTATAAGATACACAATAGAAAGTGTGGATACAACATATCAAAATGATGTCGCGACAACTCAAACTATTACATTAAAATACAACGATTGGAATTGGAGTATTCCAGCAGATGCACAAGGATATGAAGTTTTGTTTAAATCTAGCAAAAATGAAGATAAAAATATTTTTCAAGAAAATGGGAATCAATATATTTATAATTTAACTCTATTTGATGATTGGACAGAACAAACAGGTTTGAGTCATCCAAATTATAGTAAATTTTATGCAATTGCAAAAGATAAGTTAGAATATAATGACAAAGAAAATCACGATTATTATCCATCTCCATTTTATCCAGTAGATGGTGTTGAAACATTAAACTATTTTCAAGATGCGCTGGAATATGCAATCTATTTGTTTGTTTTGGGCTATGATTACACCATAACAGAAGATGCACCACTTTTTGATTTTGAAATTGAATATGGACAAGGCGATAAACTTGGTCATGTGACAGAGATTAAAGTTGGTGGTTGGGGAAATGAAAAAATTGATATTGAAGATGCACTTGGGCGAGTGAAGAAGATGTATCAAGAAGACGGCGGCTATGTTGGGCTTACTGAAAAAAACAGACAGCAAGTTGTGGACTTTATCTTAGACAAGATTATTGGGGCGGATGCGATTGGAAGTAATGACGGTGAGTTTGAAGTAAAAAGGAACACCATAACAGAAGTAGACGGCAGTGACCCTATATCAACCCCAGATACTTCACTTAAATTTGACAGGCGTTACAGTGAAATTGTGGAAAATATTGTAAAATATGCTTGTAATCAAGTGATAATCGGCTATAACGCAAATGAACAAGACGAAACCCTTAAAGAAATCAAAATTGACACACCTTATCCAACATCTATAATCACGGACTATGTGGGCAACTATTTTGGCGGTTCTTATGAAGGGGATGACGATGCAAATATGTTTGGGCATATTGAAAGGGCGGAATATCAAAGCATTGTTTTCTATCCACCTAGTGATGCTTTTGAAAATGGGAATTTTACTCTTGGAGATATTTGGCTTGCGGTTGAGTATTGGGACGGAGAGCATGAAACTTGGGAAGCATACAACGCGGATTCTTCTGTGCCAGGTGACCAAAAACGTTATTTAGAAGAAATCACAATCACGGTGGGACTGAGAGTTTTCAACAAGTCACAAAACAAACTTATTGTTGGGGGCGAAGACAACATTGTCGAGATTCAAAAGACGATTGAGTTCGGCAAATATCCACCAGAGTATTCAAATGTAGATGACTATGCAGAAGCATATGAGAAAAACGTTTTCACTTTCAACGATACTGGAACAGGTAGTGATGTGGCATTTGGAGAAAATGTTTCAATTCAATCACAATTCAACAAAAATATTGGAAGTGGCGCAATCAATCCATTTGCCATAGGGACAGGGGACAGTTTGTATCATAAAGCAATTGTGCTTAGTGGAAACAACTCTGCAAGGGCATATTACAAATTGAATGAATCACGTTCTTATGGTTTCTATGGCTCACTTAATGAAGAGATGTTTGACGGAGACGATGGCTGTGACTTTATTGAAATTTACTTCGACATCCAAAAATCAAAAGGCACAACAGGGGCAAACTACAACTTTAAAGTTTGCGTTACAAATTTCCTTCCAGCAGAGACAGTTTAAAAGCACAAAATTATTTGTGCTTTTTTCATTTTAGGTATGGACAAAAGGGCGCTGGTGTGATAAAATATAAGTGTTGGAGAAAACTATGGAAGGTTGGCTTATCGCACTTTTGGTGCTTTTGGGAATTGTGGTTGTTTTTGTGGTTGTGATGCTGTGTTTGATGCCTTGCAAATGTTATTTCACAGCACTTTTTTCTGGCTGCTACATCTCGGCTTTTAAGTGCATCAGCATGAAAATGAGAAAACTTGATGTAAATGAAATCGTTAAGGCTTATGTGCTTTCTAAAAAATCGCATCAGGGGTTGACACTTTATGACCTTCAAATTGTGCAGTCTTGTGGCGGACACCCTATGAAGATTGTGGAAGGGCTGAATGCAGCAAAGACCGCCACACTTGATTTGGACTTTGAATTTTGCAAGTCGGTGGACATCTCTGGATTTGATATTTTGGAAGTTGTAAGGGAATGTATCAATCCTAAAGTTATCGAACTTCCGCTTATAAGTTCGGTTGCGCAGGACAACATTGAAGTGAATGTTAAAATCTCTATCACACTTAAAGTGAACATCAAAAACTTCTTGCGTGGGGTGACTGATGAAACCGTTTCGGCGCGCTCGGTTGAAGCAGTTGTTACAAAGATTGCAAACACTATGCGCGCAAGTGACCTTGTGGCAAAACCACAACTTCTTGACAAGGCTATCTTTGATGCAGGCGTTGATGACGACTCGAAATATGAACTTGTTTCGGCGGATGTTATTCACGCTGACCTGGGCAACAACAGGGGGCTTTCCGCAGAAAAAGAAAGTATTGAAAAAGAACAAATTATTGCCGCAAATCAACTTGAAAGAAGGCGACTTATTGCAGTTGCGCAGGAACAGGAAATGAAGGCTCGCGCCGAAGAAATGCGTGCAAAAGCAATCGAAAACGAAGCAGAAGTTCCAAAAGCAATTATTAAGGCCATTGAAGAAGGCAAAATCAAAGATGTTGTCGATTATTACAAACTGCAAAATCTTCAGGCAGACACCGAAATGCGTAGGCAGATTGTTGCAAAAAAACAACAAAATGACAGTTTTTAAGGAGTTGTTATGGATGTTGCAATTTATATCAGTGTGATTTGCGTTGTGGCAGTGGGGCTTATTGTCGGCTTTATTTTGATGCAAAAAAAAGACAAAAAACGCTATGACAAACTTCAAAATCAGGCAAAACAGCAGCAGCCCTTACAAGAAATCCCTGACCAGCCACAGCCGGTGGAAAAAACTGAAGATAAACTTGAAGACTTTTATTTGGAAGAAGAAAAGAAACCAAATAGTCAGGAGAAAATTTCGCTTAACCCATTTGACGATGACGATGAAGATGACAGAATATTTGACCTAGATGAGTTTGACGACTACGAACAGTTTTTGCGTGATGAAATGCAAGTGGGCGATGAAGAGGAAGTGAACACTCAACAACCATACGACACGGAACAAACAGAGTTTGATTTTCCGCAAGAAAACTTGACCAAAGACGAAGAAGACTTTATTAAGGCGGAAATTATGAACAGAAAAAAATATGAAGATGAATAATCATCTTCTTTTTTTTCATACAATGAAGTATGTTTAACTTCCTTGAAGAAATTAAAGAAAATTTGAAAGACTCCGCTGGGCTGGACAGTTTCAATCTTATAAACCTGTCTGGCAAACTTTTGTATGTTGAAGGGCATTTGGGGCTTGTCACTCTGTCGAAGGAAATTATTTCGTTTAAGGTTAAAAAGGCGATTGTTATTGTGGAAGGCGAAAACTTGACGCTTGCTGAACTTTCAAATAACACAATCAAAATTTGCGGAAAAATCAAAAAGGTGGAAGAAATATGAAATGGAAAGCTCAAACCACTTTTCAAATTCATGGACTTAATCAAGAAAAAACTTTGAATGAACTTGCAAAGATTGTTACTTTGGAAAAAGTTTGCCGAGAAAGCAAGACTGACACCATTTTTGAATGTCCATATCTAAAACACAAAAAAGTTGAAAAACTCCTAAAAAGCAAGGGTTTTCAAATCGTTTCCATGCGTCATGAAGGAATTTTGTGGAAACTACAAAAGATTGCAACAAGTTATGGGCTTGTTTTGGGAGTTGCTGTTTTTTTTATTTTGCAGTTGGTGGCATCGCAGTTTGTTGTGCAATATGAAATAACTGGGGTGGACAAGCAGTCACAAGTGGAAATAACGAGTTTTGTTAAAAAGAATTTTCCAAACAAAAAAAGTGCGATTGACACTAAACAAATTGAGATTTCGCTTATGGAAAACTTTGACAGCATAAGTTTTGCTTCGTGCATGATTAAGGGGCAAACTTTGCTGGTGAATATCAAGGAAAAACTGCTGCCTAATGAGATTTATGGCCAGTTTAAACCGATTGTGGCGCGTAGTGATGCAAAAATTTCGCAAATCAACCTTGTTTCCGGCACACTTACTGTGAAGGTGGGGGATTTTGTGCGAATGGGAGATGTTCTGGTTGAGCCGTTTGTTGTGGACTCTTCTGGAAGCATCAAAAAGGTGGAAGCAAAGGCGGAGATTATGGGCGAAGTTTACAACCTTGGAGAAAGTCAACACTTTTCAAGCCGCGTTGAAGTTTCGCGAACTGGCAAAACCATTGTGCAAAATTCAGTTTTGTTGTTTGGGCTTGAGATTTACACCTTTAAAGAAGAGAACAATTTTAAACTTTTTGAAACAGAGAGCGAAGATATTAATTTGATTAAAAACCTTCCACTTCCGTTCAAATTGAAGAAAACGACCTTTTTTGAACTGCAAGAAAAGACGATTGAAAGCAATTTTGAAGATGTTAAGGATGAATTTATTGAAAAAGCAAGGCAAAAAGCGTTGCAGAATGTTGAAAACTGTGATAAAATAATAGAAGAGTTTTACACATTGCGCCATCAATCGAACGCGACTTTTGTGGATTATTGCATTGTCACAAAAGAGCCGATTGGGGTGTTTGAAGGAGTTTAAATGACGATTGAAGGAAAAACTTTTCCATATAAGCGCAAATTGACCGCACTTTTTTCGCTTGCAGAACAAGTTTTGGGCGAAGATTTTTCTAATGTAGTTGTTTCTGTGAATTTTGTAAGTAGCGAAGAAATTCAAAAACTTAACAATGAATTTAGAAAAATTGATAAAAAAACAGATGTGCTGTCTTTTCCTAATCTCAACAAAACAACCACTCAAAAATTAGCAGAATTTCAAAATGAGGTTTATGACGGCCAGTTGTTTTTGGGGGACATTGTCATATGCAAAGATGTTGCGCGCGCGCAAGCAAAAGAATATGGACACAGCATGAAAAGAGAGATTTGCTTTTTGGCGCTGCATGGACTTTTACATCTTTTGGGCTATGACCACATTGAAAAAGATGATGAAAAACTTATGCAAAAAACCGCAGATGAAATTTTAAACAAATTTGGAGTTTTAAGATGAAATTTGGATATGTTGCAGTTTTAGGCCTCCCAAATGCAGGAAAAAGCAGCCTTGTAAACTATCTTGTTGGCGAAGAAGTTGCCATTGTTTCTCATCGCAAACAGACCACAAGGAACTCCATTTTGGGCATAAAAAACGGCAAGGACTTTCAAATTGTCTTTGTGGATACACCAGGCATTCATCACAGTAAAAACAATCTTGACAAATTTATGAACAAAAATGTGCGAAATGCGATTGCTGGCGCGGATGTTGTGCTTTATCTTTTTGACGGCAGCAAAGATATGGGCGAAGAAGAGATTGCTTACATAGAAAATATGAAAAACAAATGCGAAAATGTTATTTTAGTTGAAACAAAAGCGGATAAAAAAGTTGTGAAAAGCCCTTTTGATGCACTTTCAATTTCTGTTGTAAATGGCAAAAATTTAGACAAACTGCTTGAAAAAATCGTCAAAATGCTCCCTGTGGGAAAGCCACTGTATGATGAAGACACTTACACCGATAAAAGTGTTGCATTTTTGATTTGCGAGAAAGTTCGTGGAATTTTGCTTGATAGTTTGGACAAAGAAATTCCACATGGTGTGGCAGTTGTTGTTTCAAGTTTTAAAGAATATGAAGATATGGCAAAAATTGAACTTGATATTATCTGTGAACGCGACCAGCATAAGGGCATTATCATCGGCAAGGGCGGACAAAACTTGAAGAACCTGGGACAAAAAACAAGAGAGTTCGCCGAAGATTTGCTTGGCAAAAAATGTGTGCTTAAACTTTTTGTTAAGGTTGATAAAGACTGGCGCGAACATGACATAAGCACATATGGTTATCAATAAAATTCACCTTTTTAGGTGTTTTTTTATTAAAAAAGCATTTTTTTGTTTATTTTTTGCATTTTAATCACAAAATACCTTTAAAGGAGGAGTTTATGGTTATTGCAAACTACATCGCATATGTGTTGACTTTGATTGGCGCACTCAACTGGGGGCTTGTGGGGATTTTCAATTTTGACCTTGTCACTTGGATTTGCATGGGCTACCGAAACGGCTGGGCGATTGCTATCTATGTTTTGATTATGCTTGCAGCAATTTGGCTTATTATTTCGCCAATTATCTCTCATGGAATGCTTGACCTTGGATGCAAATATAAACAAGAACAAGAAAAAAACAGCAAATAAGTGCTGTTTTTTTAAATATTTTTTAAAAAGACCTTGGTCACCCAAGGTCAACATATCAAGGCATTTCAGCCACGCTTGCCTGATTAAACAATCAAGTGAAGTCTCTATGGACATTGTTATTATATACGAAAGCCAGAAATAAGTCAATATTTTTGGAGAAAATAATTTTAATTCATTATGCGAAATCAACAACGATACTTAATTTTTTGTTGCGACAATTTCTGTTAAGCTGTTCGGTTTTTTTGATTTTATTGTTCTTTCATAATCAGTATATAAATATTCCTTGTATGATTCGCAAGAAAGAATCTTAAATTTCTTTTTTTCAAAAGCCGAAACTAGTTGTTCTTCTGATAAAAATTGACGAGTCCTAATTATTTTCCAATCCCACTGTTCATAATATGTAGTGAGATTTGTCTTTTTATCATAAGAAATGATAAATTCTGGCTTTGTTAATTCCCACTCTTTGTTGTTCCTTGCCACCACAAAAAACAAGCCATTAGGTTTTAAAACTCTGTGAATTTCTTTCAAGGCCGCTTCAAGTTGTTGTTTGCTTAAATAGTGAAGAACAAGGCGAGCATAGACAAAATCAAAAGTGTTTGCTTTATATGGCATGGGTTTTGAAACGTCTTCAATTTTTGTTTCAATTTTTTCGCTCATGCCATATTTTTTAAGTGCTTCATTTGTGAAATCAAGCCCTTTTTCGTCAATTGTTGTTGCAATAATCTTTGCATTTGGGCATTTTTTGGCCATATTGATTTCAGCAGAACCGCCAGTGCTTATTCCTATGGATAAAATGTTGGAAAATTCAGGGCGCAGAAGTTTCAACGCTCTTTTTTCACTTTTTGAACTTTTGAATATATTTTCTTCCATTTTTTCTCCTAAAATTTTAGTTTCAAAATTGTGCCTAAAAATGCGTGTGTAGGTTCAAGATTAGCACCTGCAATGGTTATTCCGTTTTTAAAACTCTGTTTTAAATTTTGTATTGAAGACTCACTCACATTTTTCTCCTAAATGGTTCAGTTTAGGTTTTCTTTGGCAGGGGTGGAAGGAATCGAACCCTCCTCTGGAGTTTTGGAGACTCTCATTCTACCGATGAACTACACCCCTATGGAATGCTTCTATTTTACTATATTGTGCGTTTTAAGTCAAGCATTCAAACAAAAAAGTTGAAATTAGACAAATTTTTTGTTTTAACTTCGTTTTTATTTGACAAAGATATTTATAAATGATAAAATTCTAATGTTTAAAGGAGGTTTATTTTATGAATTTAGGTTTAAAAGGCAGAGTTGTCATTGTCACAGGAGCGGCTTCTGGCATTGGGAAGCAAATTGCACTTGCATATGCAAAAGAAGGCGCAACACTTGCACTTGCTGACATCAATTTGGATGGGCTTAAAAAATTGAAAAAGGAAATCAAAGATGTTGATGTTTATGTTGAAAAGGTTGATGTGACAGATGCTGAAAATTGTGCAGCTTTTGTTAAGAATGTTGTTAAAAAATTCAAGAAAATTGATGTTTTGGTTAACAACGCAGGAACAGCAAAAATGGGCGACATGGAAACATTCCCTGAAACAACATTCAGGGCTCACGCAGAACTTATGATGTTTGCGCCAGTTCGTCTTACAAATCTTTGCATTCCACACTTCAAGAAAAATGGTTGGGGAAGTGTTGTAAACATCGCTTCAATCTTTGGCAAACAGCCTGGGGGACTTATCAGTTATGACACAATCAAGGCCGCTGACATCATGATTACAAAAGACTACTCTTCTTACTGCGCGCCATTCAATGTGAATGTAAACTCTGTTTGTCCAGGCCCTGTTGACACTCCACTTTGGCATGCTGATGGGCAACTTGGCGACCAACTTGCTTCTGCAACTGGCATGAAGAGAGATGAAGCAATCGATTGGTTTGCAAAGGCAAATATTCCTATGGGAAGATATGCAAAACCTGAAGAAATTGCAAGCGCGGTTGTGTTCCTTTCAAGTGAACCTGCACACTATATCACAGGGGTTGCGCTTAATGTCGATGGTGGCATGGTTAAAAGCACATTATAAAAACAAAAGCATATATAAAAAACAAGTCTTTAAGGCTTGTTTTTTTGCAAAATTATTTTTAAAAAAAGAGCAAATATGTTAAAATAGATGCATAGGAGTTTGAAATGACACAAACTGTTGTAGGAGATTTTCTTGAAAGCAATGTTTTTGTTGTGGGGGACAATAATTCTTGCGTGATTGTTGACGCAGGTGCAAAAACCGAAGATGTGGCAAAAGTTGTTGGGCAAAGAAAGGTGTGCGCGATTCTCTTGACGCATGGACACTACGACCATGCTTTTTATGTTTTGGACTATGCGAAGAAGTTTGGAGCAAAGGTGTATGCAAGCGAATTTGCAAAAGAATATCTTGAAAATGCTGACCATAATTGCAGTGATGGCAAATTTGTTGTCAATGATTTTTCTCAATTTGTTTTTTTGAAGGATACAGGAAAAATCGACTTTGATGGCATTCATGTAGAATACAAACAACTTGGTGGACACAGCAAAAGTGACATGATGTTTAAGACCAATGGAGAGATTTTTGTTGGCGATGTTTTGATAGGGCGCGATATGGGCAGGATTGACCTTTATGGCGGCGATAAGAAAAAGATGGCAGAAAGTTTGAAAACACTGAAAGAAGAAAACTACACAGTTATGCACTCCGGACACGGAAAAGACAATGAAAAAGTTGTGCAAGACAAAGTTGCAACACTTTGGATGAGATTTTTAAGTAGATAAAATTTAATTTTTAAATAATAAAAATAATAATTAAAATAAAAAATAGGAATAAATTAAATAAAAATGTTAAAAAAATTGTTGAAAAATTATTTTTTAAATATTTATTTGTCAATATTTATCGAATATGTAGCGATTTTTAATTAAATAAATTAAAAAAATAAAATAAATAAATAAAATTGAATTTTTATTTATTTTTTATTTATTTTAAAATTATTTTTTTATTCTTTTATCTTCGCCATCTAGAAGAAGTGTTATGGATGTTTCCCTGTCAACTATTCGTGAGAAAATTCGTTCGTCATATCTATCGCGGATGTTGTCTAAGGTTAGATTTGATGTGATGATTGTTGGCAGTTTTTTCATTTTGCGTTCATTGATGACTATATACAAATTTTCGATTGTCACATCTTTAAATAATGGCTCTGTGCCAAGGTCATCGATAAACAAAATTTCTGTGTCGGTGTAATTTTTGAGTAGTTCTTCATTGTTTGTTTTTGAAAACTCTTTAAAATCTCTGTTCATTTGATAGGCAGTTGTGATTTTAACAAGTCTGCCGCGTGAGATAAGTTCGTTTGCCATGCAGCGCATAAGATAAGTTTTTCCAACTCCGGTTGCACCTGCAAGATATATGAGATTTTTTTTGAAATCACTTTTGCACCATTTTTGCATAAGGGCGTAGGTGTCATGCAAATTTCCGCTTGTTTTAATTGCATCTTCAAAATTTTCTAACTTTTCAAAACCGCTGCCTTGCAAGATTGTGTTTGAAATTTCTTTTTTAAGGCAACTGCACATTTGTCCATTTATATATCCTTCGTCTTTACACTTTTTGCATTTGTAGATGGGTTGAACATCTTGTAAAGAATATTTCTTTTTTATCGCATCAATTTTTTGTTCTAGATTTTTTATTTCTACCATTAAATTTTGTGTGTTTTCATTGTAGGCTTCTGCCCTTGCTTTTTCTATGACAAGTTGAGTAAGTTTTCTGTTGAGTTTTTGATATTCGTCATTTTGCAAAAGTGGGGCAATTGCCTTTTCATATTCTTCTTCTGCGTGCCTTTTGTTTTCTTGAATTTTGACAAGGGCGCTTTGAATTATGCTTTGTTTCATATCACACCTCAACTTCGTTTATCGACTGGAACAAGGCATTCATCTCTTCTTTGGTGTAGGTTCTGCCCGTTGAGAAATTTTGCTGTTTTGTTTTTGGGTTGATTATCGAATATGATGCTTTCGCATCTTCTAGGGTGCGGATGTTTTTATCATGGAAGGTTGACAAAATACTTGAAAGATATTGCATAGGTTGGTCTTTGCCGGCAGCCTGAGAAACGGCATAGTCTATCATATCGCTTGGCATCTTCCAAACTTCTGTCCAAATTTTATACTTATCGCGGTCATACTGATTGACATTGCGCGAGAGCCCAATTCCTTCCAAAATATCTTTGATTTGTCTGTCTTGCACAAGCACACTGTCAAAATATTCTTGCAAACTCTTTTCTGTGAGAATGCCCAGTTTATGGAATTTGCTGAGCGCTTTGTTCATGCCTTCAAGTGTGCGAACACCAGTTTTGAAACAGTAATTTGCCACATCTAAAAGCATTTTTTCCGTGAAGCCCATGGAAAGCCAAGGGAAAATGTAGTTGTCCACAATCGGCTCTACATTCTCATAGTAAAGCCCAAGATTTTTTGCAACAGACTTTGCAATCTGCGAAGATTTGGATTTTTCCGCTTCATAAAGTTCGATTTCGTCAACAGTGAAAAGTTTTTGGGCGTAGTATCTGTCCAAAATCGTGTCCATGGCTTCAAATTTTTTCGATTTAACATTCTTTGCAACAAAGGAAAGCACTTGTTCATCAAAGCCTTCTTCGTTCCATTTTTTGTAAAGGGTGCGTTCTTCTATATTAGGCAGGCGCTTGAGTGACAAAAGTTTGCATATATTTTCCATGCCACTTCTAAGTGTTTCAAACTCCATAAGGCGCTCTTCAACCTGTTTTGCGGTGGTTATCTTTTGATTTGCCCAGTCCTTTGCGATTGTTGTGATGTATGCATAGCCTACATTATCGCCCTTGACGTTCACGCAATAATTGATAATCATGATAAGCGCGTCTTTTTCCATATGTAAGCGCTCAATTATATCATAATATTCGCGATATTCGTTTGGAGTAATCATTCTGCCACGCAAAATTTCCTGAGCTTGTGCATTGAAACTTTCATATTTTTTTGCGTTATATTTTTTTGTGTTGTTGAGAACATTTGAAATTGGCAAATATCTCACTTCAAAAGGAATAACTTGCAGAATTTGTACCAAGCCTTGTTCTTGCCAGAAAGTGAAGGCTTTTTCAACAGTTTCTTCATCTAAATGAAGTTCGTTAGCAAAGTGAGAAAGTGTGTTGTCATCGGCGCTGCTGTCCTGACATTTATAAAGCCCATAGAGATACACTTTCACGAATGTTGCATCCGCAAAAGGCAAATAGTTGTTGATAAAAATGTTGTCAACTGCCGTGGTGTTGTTTGCGATTGAGTCGATTGAAAACTTGCAAAATGCCATAACAGACCCCTTTTTTGTGATATAAATAAATATAACACAAATTAAAATTTTTGACAACTTTTTTGATAGAATGTTTTTTGTGGGGTGCGAATAATTATATTTTATGAAAAAATTGAGTTTGATTTTGAGTTTATTGTTGCTTGTGCCGATGTTTGTGGTCGGTTGTGGGCAGAAAGATGAAAAACTTTGTAAATATTATATTGATGCAACATATAATGCTGACAGTCAAACACTGGGCTGTGAGCAGTCTGTTTTATATACAAACAACACTGACAATGCTTTGGGGAAGATTTGTTTTTTCTTGTATGCAAATAGTTTTTGCGAAGTGGCATCATCGAAGGCATACTTCAACAAGACATATCCAAATGGAGAAGATTTTGGAAAAATTGAGTTTGAAAGCATTTATGTGAATGGGCAGTCAACAAATTATGAAATTAGTGACGGCAAAAACATTCTTTCGGTCACACTTTCAAACAAACTTTTTCCGCAGGAGTGCGTGAAGATTGACTTGAAATACACTGTTTTTTTGGCAAATGTGTGTCATAGACTGGGCTACTATGATGACACAGCAAATTTTGGAAACTTTTTCCCTATTGTATGTGTCTATGAAAATGGGGGCTTTGTCAAAAATGACTTTGCGTTAAACGGCGACCCTTTTTATAGTGATGTGGCGGATTTTGATGTGAGAATAACCTTCCCTTGTGAGTTTGTTTGCGCGTCAACTGGGCAGAAAGTTGAAACAACGGAAAATGGGGTGACGGTTGCAAGATGTGAAGCAAAAAAGGTGAGAGATTTTGCGTTTGTGCTTTCAAAAAAGTTTAAAGTTTTAACAAAAGAGTGTGACAAAACTGTGATTTCCTATTTTTATTACAACGATGAAAATGCCGAAAGTAGCCTTGAAATTGCAAAAAAATCACTTGAAACTTTTGGGGAATTGTTTGGGGAATATCTTTATCCTACACTTTCTGTTGTGCAAACAAATTTTTGCTTTGGTGGTATGGAGTATCCAAATTTGGTGATGATTGCGGATGACATAACCGACAATGGCTATGTGATTGTGCATGAAATTGCGCATCAGTGGTGGTATTCCGCCGTTGGAAACAATGAGTTTGTCAGCCCATGGGTTGACGAAGGGTTGACGGAGTTTTCAACTGCACTTTTTTATGAAAAAAATCCAGAATATAATCTTTCTTACAGTGAAATAATGCAAAATGCAGAAGAAACTTACAAAAAATTCGTTGAAGTTTACACTAAAATCAATGGGCAAGTTGATGAGCGGATGGACAGAAATTTGAATGAGTTTGACACAGAACCTGAATATGTGAACATCACTTACACAAAGGGGATGCTAATGTTTGATAACATTAGGCGGCTTTTGGGCGACAAAAAGTTTTTTAAGTGCTTGAAAAACTATTACAAAACTTTCATGTTCAAAAATTCTTCGGCGGAACTTTTGATTGAAAGTTTTGCAAAGTCGGCTGGCATGAAAATTCAAAAACTTTTCTATTCTTGGATTGATGGCAGTGTGGTGTATTAAAAAAAGTGAGAACTCTCACTTTTTTGCATAATAATTTATAATTGTTGGCTCCATGGCTTTTTCTTTGCTGTTGGATTTGTATTCGCAGTCCCAGTCCTTTATGGCTTGTTCAAACATATCTAAATAATAATCCATGCTTTTTTCAAAGGCAAATTTTTGTGCGTGACGAGCGATTGCAACACGGTGTTTTTGCAGTTCCTGTGGGTGGGAAAGCCACCAATCTATCTGCTGGGCAAGGGACTTATAGTCGCCATTTTCAAAAACACTGTGTTTGGAAAGTGTAAACTGCGAACTCGCAGACTTTGGACTGTCCGATACTATTGGAACGCAGCCACAAGTAATGGCTTCTAGACAACTTAATCCTTCAACTTCCGTGTCGGCAGGGTGGATATACAAATCAGCAAAATTGAAAAGAGAATTGAGTTGTTCGTGAGTGAAGAAACTGAACACAGGATAATTTGGAAGTTCTTTTGCCATATTCATAATTTGATTGCGGACAGGACCTTTTCCACCAAATATGAGTTGGATTTTGTCCTTAAATTTGCTTTCTGCGACCGCTTTTATGATAAGGTCATAGCGTTTTTCACGAGAAAATCTTCCTGCAAAACAGATAATAAACTTATCATTAAAGATGGATGGCTTTGGTTGGGGTTGCACTTTAAACTTCGAGCAGCAGCCGTTTGAAATGACATGAAGATATGAGTTGAATCTGTGAAGTTCCAACTGTTTTGCCACCATAAGTGATGGGCAGTGTATGTGCTTTACATATTTGTATGTTGAGTTGTAAAACTTAGACCACAACGAAGAGTTCAGGGCAAAAAAATTGTTCATGTAAAGTGTGGATGTGATGTTTTCTGGCACAATGTGAAATGCGGCGGTGCAAGGCACATTGAGTTCTCGGCAAATCTCTATGGTTGTGTAGCCAAGTTTGAATGGAAGATAAACATGCACAATATCTGCTTGTGCAACAATTTCGCGAATTTTATCTTTATCAGGCTTTGCAAGTTGCATTCCCTGAGAATGAATGATATTGTTGATTGGCTTTCCAAATTGCCTTTCTTTCATGCCGCAATCGTTGCTTTCGTCTTTATCTATTGCAATAACATTCACTTGATGCCCACGAGCAACAAGCCCATCATATATTCTTTGTGCGGAAACGGATGTTCCGTGATTATTTTCATAAAATTGGTCAGTGACAAGAGTTATTTTCATATATAATCCTTTGAAAAGTTAAATTCATTTACTTCTTTATCATAGCATAAACTTTTTAACTTGTCAAAATAAATTTAAAAAATTTTAACTATTTTTTTCTTTGTTAATAAAAAAACGCCAATTTGGCGTTTAAATTTCTGGTTCAAAATCTTCAAATATGATGTTGTCGCAAAACTTGACAACTTTCATATATTCTTCTTTGCTTTTCACAGCCCATGCAAGCAGTGGAAGATTTTTGTATTTTCTTACAATTCTGTTTGGCAGGGCGGCGGCTTCATAGGAAATGAAGTGTGGCTCGCTTGTTTTCTTGTTGAAATGCATATGTCTTAAAAGTTGCTTTTTAATCCATGCAAGTTTTTCTCCTTTAAAACTTCCAGAAAGTTGCCCACGAAGGATGTTAGGGGCGTGTTTTTTGAAATATGCAAGTGAAAATGGGTTGAAAGACTGCACTGCAAATTCGCCCTTATAGTTTTTCATAAGGTCAATCACACACTGTTCAAGTTTTCCAACCTTGTATTTGTTTTTGATTTCAATCAAAAGCGGAACTCTGCCATCCACAAAGTCTAAAACTTCTTGAAGGGTTGGAATGGTGTATTTGCTGTCTTTAAGTTTAAGGGATTTCAAATCACTGCCGTTTAAATATTTTAAATAGCCGTCATTTCCAGTCATGCGAGCAAGGCTTTCATCATGAAAAACCACAACTGTGTCATCTGCAAGCAGTTGCACATCAAGTTCTATGGCATAGCCCTTTTCAATCGCGTTTGAAAATGCTCCCAAAGAGTTTTCGGGAGTGGTTTTATTGTGATAACCCCTGTGGGCGATAGGAGTTTCAACAAGCCATGATTTGAATAAATCCATATGCATTCCACCTTTTAGTTATTTAGTTATTTTAATATATTTTATTTCCATTGTCAAATGATTTTACTCTTTTTGTGAAGCAAGATGTCGAATTGTGTCAAGGCGTGCTTGTGCATCCTTTTTGCTTTCACTTAAAAGTTTTTCCGCTTCCTTTGGGCGGAGTTCTTTAATCGCACTGAAACGGCTTTCGCCATTTAGATATTCTTCATATTTATCGAAGTTGGAAACACTGTCGATTGAAAGAGCGTTCTCTTTTGGATTGAAACGCAAAAGTTGCCAATAGCCACATTCAACCGCTTTGCGCATCTCTGTTGTCGTCTGTGACATATCAAAGCCGTGATTTACACAAGGGCAGTAGGCGACAATCAAACTTGGCCCGTCAAAAGCCTCTGCCTCTTTGAATGCCTTTATGCACTGAGCATAGTTTGCACCAAGGCTGACCTGTGCAACATAGCA
>CANRCQ010000011.1 GCA_947629145.1 uncultured Clostridia bacterium | reverse complement strand
CGCGCTCATATTGTGGAAGGGCTTTTGATTGCGATTAAAAATATTGATGCAGTTATCAAAATTATCAAAACGTCCGCAAATGTGGCTGAAGCTAAACAACGTTTGCGCGCTAAATTCAATCTTTCAGAGAAACAAGCACAGGCGATTTTGGATATGCGTCTTGCAAGACTTGTCAATCTGGAAGTGAACAAACTTGAAGAAGAACTTGCCGAACTTAAAAAGAAAATCAAAGAGTTGGAACAAATTTTGAACTCTAAAAAACTTCAACTTGATGTGGTTAAAAAGGAAATTTTGGAAATTAAACGCAAATTTGCAACTCCAAGACGTTCTCACGAAATCAAAAGCGAAGAAATTAAACTTACAAAAATCGAAGAAATGGAAGATACAAAAGACTATCTTATCGCTTTCTCTGCAGGAAAAACTTTGAAAAAAGTCAATATGAAAAACTATTCAAAATCAAGCAAGGACATAAGCGACAATTCCACACTTTTCGATATTCACACTCTTGTTATGCCGGTTAAGCCGACCGACACACTGCTTATTTTCACGGACAAGGGCAACTGCGTGAAGGTTTTGGTGGACAAACTGCCGGAATGCAAGTGGCGTGAAAAGGGCATAACTCTTAAAAATCTCGACAAAACAATCGATATTATGGAAGCGCCAGTTGCCGTCTTGAAGACGGAAGGGGAAGGCGAAGTTGCTTTCTTCACCCAAGGCGGAATTGTCAAGAGAAGCGCTCTTAAAGATTTGATTGTTTCAAAGAGTTTTTATCAGGTTATGAAACTTGCTGACGGCGACAAAGTGATAAATGTTGAACTTGAACAAAAGGGAAAGACATTTGTCATGTTTACAAAGTCAGGGAATGTTGTCAATTTTGAAAAGAACGAAGTGCCACTGCAAGGGCGTTAATTTGGAAGATAAAGACTGCGTTGTGTATGCTGGACAAAATGTGGCTGATGATTATATGATTGTCACGGCAAATGGCTATGTGAAGCGCCTTGCTTCTATTCAAATTCCTATCTGTGCGCGCTATCGCAAGGGCGTGAAGTATATCAATTTTACCGGCAACTGCAAGGCGGTGGCTTTCGTCACTGCAAATGACAGATGTGTGATTGACCAAGGACTGAAATTTGCAGAACTTCAAAACAAAAAGTTTAAGGTTTCAAATGACAGACTTTCTGTCGGCGAAGAAGAAATTAAGAAGAAATTTTTGGGAATATATGTGTGGGGGCAACTGTAGGGCAAAATCTGCATTTTGGCTTGTTTTTGCCACTAACATGGCAAAAAGCGGCGCTTTGACATTTGATTTTGCCCCTCTTAGCGACCAAACGCAAGTCGCATTTCATTGGCGACTTGGTCGCTACTACTGTGGTGATTTTATATTAGTAAGTTGGGCTTCGTTGAGATCCTTCGTTGCACTCAGGATGACGGCAAACACTCAGGATGACAGAAGGGAAAGAAAAATCCAATTCGTCATTCTGAGCCGAAGGCGAAGAATCTAGATCCTTCGTTGCACTCAGGATGACGAAAGGAAAATCACTCAACATGACGCGAGTGGGTTCCTCGAAGGTGTCATTTTAAACACATCAATCGTCATTCTGAACGGAGTGAAGAATCTCAAAAAATATTTGAAAAATTGAAGAAAATATGTAAAATTCTTTGGAATTTTAGCGAAGAATGTTTATAATAATTATATGAAGAAAAAGATTCTTTATGGAATTTTGTCTTTTGTTATGTGTTTGACATTCGGTTTGGGATGTTATTTTGTTTCTGGCGGAAAGATTTCTTTGCCAGTTTCTACTTCTCAGCCACCAGAACAAACTCAAACGGATATTTCTGGAAACTGGAGTTCGAGTTCCTATTCATCAGATGCATATAAGCCTGCTGAGGGCACTGGGGCATCTAATAACCCATATAAGATTAAAACACCAGAAAATCTTGCATACTTTTTCTCTGCTGGGAATCAAGACTTAAACAAATATTTTAGATTGGAGGCGGATCTTAATATGTCGGCCCACTACTGGACTAACAATGGGGAAATTTTTAATGGATTTTTTGATGGAAACAACCATACGATTACAGGGCTTCATTTGGATGTTGGGCAAGCAAAGGATGGGAATAGCAACATGGGGCTATTTTATGTTATTGGTGGAAATGGCGCAATAGAGGGCATAAGTAATTTAGAAGTTGTTTGTGAATTACCTGACAAGGCTTCTGTTCCTTATATTGGTGGGCTTGCTGCAGAATGTATGAGTGAAACAATATCAAATGTTAATGTAAATTTTAAATTAGAAACAGGCGAATTGGCTAACGAAACGAAATGTATAGGAGGGCTTGTAGGATATAGCTTTTCTAATGTAACATTTGAAAATTGCACTGCAAATGTTGAGATTTCGGCCGGCACCCTTAGCAGCAATAGTTCTTCTCATGACAACATGTCGCTTTGTATAGGTGGGCTTGTGGGTTATGTTTCAGCTTATTTCTCATCAATTGCAAATTTTAATAATTGTAATACATATGGTTCCATTAGTTATAAAAATCCTTATAGTCGAAATGATTATGGTTATAGTCGTATTGCTTCTTTGAGTATGGGCGGAATTGTTGGACAATCTGACGGAAGGATTGCTTTTCAACGTTGTAAAAATGTAGCGAATATATATGTTTATGGTTGTTATTTTATTCCAAAAGAAGATGCGATTGCCTTAGGAGGAATTCTTGGGCGACTTGCAAACAAAGAAGGCATTATTATTCCTAATATTTATGCAGGGGTGGAATCATATGGTTATCAACCTTATAATTCAATTGAATATTGTATTAATGATGGATTTATAAGTGTAATTAATACAACATCTCCAAATGGTGATTACTTTTATATTGGGGGCATTTGTGGGCTTTCAGATGGAGGAATCTTAATTATGCAGTGCTATAACACAGCAGACCTTTCTCCAGGACCATCTTTTTCAGCTCCTTCAGATACGTATTGGTATCGTTCCGGACTTGGTGGTATTATCGGTGGAATTCAAATGGGTGAAATGAATACTGAATTACAAAGCTTTTCTATTGTGACAGATTGTTTAAATAATGCTACTAGAATTGGTCTTACAAATGGATTCTCAGGTGGGGTTGGAGGTATTGTTGGCACTGGGTCTTGGTTTAAAATAAACAGATGTGTGAATAAAGGTTATGTCTGCGGAGACAACTATGTTGGAGGAATAGTAGGCAGAGGAAGAAGAATTTTAATAGGAAATAGTGTAAATGAAGGGACTGTAAGAGGTAGAGGTAATTTTAAAGGACAGATTGTCAGTGCGACAACATTCAGAAATAATGATAGAGGAAAAATGTATAATTGCTATGGCAATAAAAAAGATGGGGGTGTTTTAAGCACAGTAGAAGGTCTATCACAATTTACCGAAATAGAAGAGATTAATTGTGATATGGTAGATTTTTCCTCGACGAATGATACAACGTTCTTTTATAATAATAACGATTGGTATTTTTCCAATAACAATGTAGTTCAAAGGCGAAATAAATGGTTTGACGCCACTTCGATAACATTTGGAAGCAAGATAATAGAATCTGGGCTTTTAGGATGGACTTATATCTATGGGGCTCAATCTCAAACATATTTTGAGGCTTTGTGGAAAAAAGTTGATGGAATTTACTATCCATTGAGTGGTATAGGAACTGAAATTAGCATTGCTGGAATTTATGTGAATGATAATGGTCAAGACATTGATGTTAATATTGCAGATTCCAGAAGTCTTACCATTTTAAAACAACAGCCAGTTTTAAGAACTTTGTTTAAATCTATTAATTTTGGATATGGGAAAGATATTTATGTTTCGGGGGACTCTTCAGTAAGTAAAACATTTGACGGTGTAACTATACAACGAATTGTTATAGAATGTGTAGAAGGGGTGGAAGTCACCAGTGTAAAAGCTTATAGAGAAGGAATAAATGATTTTCAACGAGATTTGAATATACAATCGTCTAGTAGTATTCAAAAAAATACCTTTGAATACTGGTTTGACCCAATGTTTGGTATGAATGGCAATCTTTCCTGTCCTTTGTATATATATGTGAAAAGAAATCAGAAAACAACTGTTAATTATAGCTTAATTGAAGGGAATAACATAACACCAATATCTGCAACTGCTATTGGAAATTATATTAATGTTAATACAAATGTTGATAATACAAACGAATCCTATTTTCAAGATGGCGAAAATGGTGAACAACAAAACATAATTGGTTCTATTACTATGACACTTTTTAATACGATTTCTTTTCAGTTCACTCCAAAGTTTGGCTATGCATTCTATGGCATAAGTTCAATGATAAACATGGGTGTTTCAAACTTGACTTTGGATTTGGCTAATAATACACAAACAAACAGAGATTGTCAAAGTGTTGGGGGAAATGACGTTAAAGGGACAATTGGTAATGGGATTAATAACGACTTTTATTTAGGTGTCATAGAAGGAAGTTTTTCGTTCTATGCGCAGAATATTACAGTCTTTTTGAAACCAATTACATACGGAGTGAGAGTTTCTTACCCAGAGATTAGTACAAGTGTAGATTTTAATAGCACTAATGATAGAGATTTATATGATGCTTTGACATCAATTTATGGACGATACACAGGACAAAACGAATATAATCATAGCAATGGATATTATTTTGAGGCATTTTATCAGGCTAGCGGTGGCGAAAATAGTGATTGGGATGAGAGCAACAAATTAAAAACATTTGTTGATACAGATGATTACAACCATGGCGAGTATGCATCAATAGATAGTTCATACTATATTCTTGAATTTGGAAAAATTAGAAGCAGAGCGGAAGAGTTGAATGATATTCAGGCTGAATTTTTGCATGTTAAATTGAGAAGGACAGCGATGAAAACCACTGTCACTTTAAACGATTATCAAAACTATTTTTATGATTTAGACTCTTATAATAAAGTGGAAGATGGATTAACTAAATTTGATGAAATTCAAACACAAACTAAAGATGATTTTACTGCAGACGAAGGAAGTGCAAGTTTTACATTGAAACCAGTTAAAGGATACAAAACTGATTATATTTCAGTAGCAAACGACCGCTATTATGCCAAAAACGATGAAGATAGGAAGGAATTAAAAGACTTAACAATCAACACTTCACTCAGAACTTTTGATTTGAAAAATATTTATGTTCAATATTTAGAAAGTTTAAGTGATGCGGAATTGCGTGAACATATGTCCATAGAAGGCATTTCACAAGATAGAACCACAACAATAAACCTTTATATTTATTACAGTTTAATGACATACAAAGTCAGTGTAACCACAGAACTTGTCAATAGAGATGAGAATCCGGCAAGTTCGGCTTCGTTGTCGACAAATGAAGATAATGGCGACTCAAATTACACAAATGAAAGTGCTTATACAGCAGAGTTGCCAAGTGAAATTCACTACTATTCTGGCTTGAAATTGGATTTGAAGGTTGCTGAAGGCGAAAGATTGGCAGGGATTTACTTCGGCATTGATGTCGTCAATACTAAGGTGGGAGATTACAATCTTGTCGATATTTCGCCTGACAAAGCGCTAACTTTCTATTACTTAAATACAAATGATGGGGCCGATACCCTTAAAATTGTGATTCGATTTGCAAAATACGATGTTGGGGAAGCGCCAAATTTAATTCGTGGAGTGTATTATATAAGTGAGCCAAAGCACCTACAGTGGCTGTCTTATCAAGTGGCTATGGGGAATGACTTTAAAAACTATTTGTTTAAACAGACGCAAGATATTGACATGAGTGGCTTTGAACTTAATCCAATTGGCGGAGTGCTTGACAATGGCACGATTAGGGCATTTAAAGGAACTTATGATGGAAACTTCTATCGAATAACAAATTTGAGTTTTATCGGTGGAGAATATCAAAACAATCTTTCTTACATGGGCTTGTTTGGATATGTGGAAGATGCAACAATTATGCATTTGATGGTTGAAGGTGCAAGCAGCTTTACTGGTTGGGCAAATGTTGGTGGAGTTGTCGGTTACGCAAAAAATTCAACCTTTACAAGAGTTGACAACAGAAGTTTGGCATTGTCCATCGACAGCACACCAAACAACAGATTTAACTTTACAGGAATTACATTTATTGACAAAGAAGGAACAGAGAGTGAAACAAACACAGTTGTAGTGCGAGAAAACTATGGCGGACTTGTTGGATATGCGGAAGGTTGTTCGTTCTTAGGGTGCAGCAATCAGGCAGGGGTCGATGGTGCCGCAGGGCTTGTTGGCACAATGAATGATGGCTTGCTTGACCAATGCTTTACAACACAAAACTCCCTTTACACAAGGTCAACTGGCAACATTAAAGATTGTTATTATATAAACAACACCGTGATTATGAAAATAGGCACAATAGATGAGAGTGTTTGGACAACAGTCAACGATAGGGAAGTTTTGAAAATCTTCTATTGGTATAATAAAATTCCGCAAAATTAAGTGGTTATGAAAACATAACCACTTTTTTTCATAAAAATTGTTCTAAAATCACCATAAACACAGTATTATATTTTGATTCGACAATCATAGACAATTTGACATTTTTTACTTCATTTTTCACATTTGTAGTTTCAAAAAGTTTTCCTATAATAAGAGAGGTTTGTATGCATTTCTGTGTTATCAAATCAAGAACAATCACAATTTTTATTGCCATTTTGATGTGTGCGGTGCTTTTGTGCCTTCCTATCGATGGAACTGCATCGGCGGAAGTCTATTTTGGAAAGGACACAAGGAAAGTTCCTATTTACAATGTTGACACATCCACAAAGCAAGTTGCAATTTCGTTTGATGCGGCTTGGGGTGCGGACAAAACGCAAGGGATTTTGGACATTTTAAATGAATTTGACTGCAAAGCGACATTCTTTCTTGTGGGTTTTTGGGTGGACGATTATGCCGACATGGTGAAGGCGATTGACGAAGCAGGCATGGAGATTGGGACTCATTCCAACACTCATCCAGACATGGCGAAACTTGACAAAAGCACGGTGAAACTTGAACTTGAAACTTCCATTTCAAAGATAAAGCAAATTACAAACAAGGAAGTTGAACTTTTCAGGGCGCCTTTTGGCAGTTACAACAACACACTCCTTGAAACGGCGGAAGATTTGGGGCTTAAAACAATTCAGTGGGATGTGGACAGTTTGGATTGGAAAGGGCTTTCGGCAAGTGAAATCTCTTCACGTGTGATTGGAAAGGTTAAAAATGGGTCAATCATCTTGATGCACAATAATTCAGCCAATGTGCTTGATGGGCTTAGGCTGATTTTGCCGAGATTGAAGATGGCAGGTTACAAGGTGACTGGGATTGGCGACTTGATTTACAAAACTTCTTACACGATAGACAGAAATGGGGTGCAACACAAAATTTAGGAGGGTTTTTATGAATTACACAAATTTAAACGAAGAAAACAACACTGCAACACTTGTTGGAAAGGTGTGCGAAGGATTGAAACTTTCGCATGAAATCGAAGGAGAAAAATTTTATGAGTTTAAAATGCAGGTTGACAGGCTGTCAAAAGCGTGCGACACAATCCCTGTGACCGTGTCCGAAAGAACACTTTTAGGCGAAGAAGTCAAGGTTGGGGACACACTTAAAATCTTGGGGCAATATCGCAGTTACAACAAAGTTTTTGACGAAAAAAGCAAACTTATTTTGCATCTTTTTGCCAAGGAAATAAGCATAGAAAAAGAGCCTTGTGAAGATGTAAATGAAGTCAATCTTTCAGGCTTTATTTGCAAACAACCAGTCTATCGCAAAACACCTTTTGGAAGGGAAATATGCGACATTTTGCTTGCGGTTAATCGCCCTAATTGCCACAAAAGTGACTATATTCCATGCATTTTGTGGGGCAGGAACGCAAGGTTTGTTTCTCAACAAAGTGTTGGAAGCAAGATTGAAATTTCAGGTCGCATTCAGTCACGCGAATATTCCAAAACACTTCCAGATGGGCAGTCAATTACAAGAACGGCATATGAAGTTTCTTCGCAGACGGTAAGCCTTGTTCTTCAAAAACTTCCGCAGAAAACAGACGAAAAAACTGCGGCAAATCAATGATAATTCGAGAAAGTTAAAAAACTTTCTCTTTTTTTAAATTTGACTATTGACATCAATGCGTTTTTATTTTATAATTTAACCGGAGAAAATATTATGCATGATGATTTTAATATTGTTACTTTGAAAGGTCGTGTTTTCAGCGAACCAAAGGATATGCTAGACAACACCAACCACAAAGTAAAAACTATGATTGTAAAATGTAAACGTTTTTCAGGGGTTGAAGATAATGTTGTTGTTCACCTTCCTTTTTCATTTGATAGACAGGTGAAGGTTGGGGATGCGATTGAAATCAATGGGCAATTTAGAAGTTACAACCAAGATTATGGCGATTCAAGAAGGCTTATTTTATACGTTCAACCAGTGCTTCTTGAAAAACTTGGCGTTTTGAGCGAAGATGAAAATGTCATAAGTTTAAAAGGCACTATTTGCAAGCCACCTATTTACAGAAAAACTCCACTTACGGACAGGGAAATCACTGATTTTATGATTGCAGTAAATCGTCCAGAAGGGGGAGCGGACTTTGTTCCATGTATTGCTTGGGGATATAATGCGTTGGCGTTGAAAACCGCTTGTGTTGGGGATAGAGTTGCCGTTCAGGGCAGAATTCAATCACGCGAATATGCGAAAATCCACGAAGATGGAAGACGCGAAGTTCGCACAGCCTATGAAATATCTTGTGGAAAATTGCATTTTGAAATGAACATAAATTATCCAGATAGAAATAAATAAAAAACACCAAATTTGGTGTTTTTTTGTTTAGAATAATGCTTCATCAAACGCATCTGGCTTTTCAATTCCCATAAGTTTCAAAACGGTTGCGGCAACAGATGTGAGTGATTTTCCTTTTTTAAGTTTTGCTTTTTTGTTTTTCTCACTGACCAAAATAAAAGGCACTGGATTTGTGGTGTGTTTTGTGAGTTTGTTGCCGTTTTTGTCAATCATTTCTTCGGCATTGCCGTGGTCTGCCGTGATTATGCACTCTCCACCAACCATAAGTGTGGCAAGTGCGATGGCATAGGCCTGTTTATCAACACATTCGATTGCTTCTTTTGCAGCGCCAAAGTTTCCTGTATGGCCTATCATATCTGGGTTGGAGTAGTTTACTAAAATAAAATCATATTTATTTTCGGCAATGGTGTCCAAAAGGTCTTGGGTTATCTCTATTGCACGCATTTTAGGATAACTCGAAAAATCTTTCACATTTATGCTGTCAATAAGTTTTCTATCTTCGCCCTTATATGGCTTTTCAATTCCACCATTGAAGAAAAAGGTCACGTGGGCATATTTTGTTGTTTCGCTTATATGATATTGCATTTTGCCATTTTGAGAAAGAACTGCTGCCAAATTATCTTCCACAATTTTTGGGGGATAAAGTGTGTTTATATTTTTAAACTTTTCGTCATATTCTGCCATTGCGGTGTATAAAAAGTCAACATTTTTTGTTTTGAATTGTCTAAAATCCTTGTCTGTCAAAGCGGAAGTAATCTCTTTTGCGCGGTCTGCACGATAGTTGTAAAAAATCACGCTGTCGCCATTTTGAATTGTGGCATCTTCAATCACACAAGGTTCGAGATATTCGTCATACACGCCATTTTCATAGTTTGCCAAAACAGCATCTTTTGCGGAAGAATATTTTGTGCCTTTGCCATCAAAAAGAAGGTTGTAAAATCTTTCCACTCTGTCAAATCTTTTTTCTCTGTCCATAGCATAAATTCTGCCGATAATTGTGGCAATTTTTGCATTTGTGCCTTTGATTTTCTCTTCGGTCTGTTCTATGAATTTAATGCCGTCACGAAAACTTGTGTCACGACCGTCTAAAATCGCATGAATGAACACATTTTTTATTTTAAAATTTTTTGCGTGGTCTAATATAGCAAAAAGGTGGGTGATGTTTGAATGCACACAGCCGTTTGACAAAAGCCCCATAACATGAAGATTTCCACCGTGTTTTTCAGCATACAACATGGCTTTGTTTAAGGCAGGATTTTCAAAAAATTTGCCGTTTTCAATCTCACTGTCAATAAGTTTTAAATCTTGCAGAATAACTCTGCCACTGCCAAGCGCCAAATGCCCAACTTCGCTGTTTCCCATAACGCCTTTTGGCAAGCCAACCGCTTCTCCACTTGCGTTTAAAAGTGTGTGTGGATACATTTTTTTAAGTTTGTCTAAGTTTGGTGTGCCTTGACTTTTTATCGCGTTGCCAAATTTTTCCTTTTTTTCGCCAAATCCATCTAAAATAACAAGTGTGACCATATATAAAACTCCTTATTTAAAGCATACATTTTGTGGCAAAAAAAGTCAAATTTTTATTTAAGATTTTTTGTGTATTCGTCAAAAAGTCCGTCATCTATCTTGTCGTTCTCTTCGTCATATGAGTTTTCGTTTTTGGAAAGTTCTCTTAAATTTTCAAAATGGATATTTGGATTTTGCGAAGGGTGTTCTTTTGCCGCTTCAACGTTCACGGTGGCAGGCTGGGGCAGGGGTTGTTTTTCCTTTTTCTTGCGCTTTTCATACACTTTCACAGTGCCTTTGTTGGCAATAATTCTAATGACAAAATAAAATGCACCAACCCCTATTAAAATGTAGATAAGTCTTGAAAACAAACTTCCTTGAAAGCCAAAAAGTCCAGCCACAAAATCATATTGTAAAAGGCCAATCAAAAGCCAATTTACACAGCCAAGTACTGTTAAAATGAAGGCGATGAAAGTTATCATAAAATCTCCTTTTTGCATATTATTTGAAAAAAACATGAAAATATATCAATTTTTGAGTTTAAAAACGCATTTTTTTGAAAAACTTTTAAAAACAGTTGACTTTTTTATGAAATTTGAATATAATATCATACGTAAAAGTTTTTAGACAAACTTTTGATGTTTGTGGATTGCAAAGGCTCTTTGCGTTCGCAAATTTTTTTGCTTAAAAAGGAGTGGCATTATGGAAAAATATTATTTAACACCAGAAGGAAAAGCACAACTTGAAGAAAAACTCAACTACTTTAAAACAGTGAAAAGGCCAGATGTTGTTAAAAGAATTGGCATTGCAAGAGAATTTGGTGACCTTTCCGAAAACAGCGAATATGATGCTGCAAAAGACGAACAGGCGCAAATCGAAGCCGAAATCACTGAAATGGAAAATGTTCTTTTAAATGCAGAAGTTATCGATAAGAAAAAAATGAACGCAGACACTGTTTCTGTTGGCTCTACAGTGAAACTTTATGATGAAGACTTTGATGAAGAAGTTGAATATCGTATCACTGGCTCTTCCGAAAGTGACCCACGAAAAGGAATAATCAGCAATGTTTCTCCTGTTGGAAAGGCGCTTATTGGACACAAAAAGGGCGACACTGTCACTGTTCAAACCCCAGGCGGAACAACAAGTTACAAAATCATTTCAATTGCACTTTAATTTTGTTGAATTTATTTTGCAATTTTCTTTTCTTGTGTTATAATGCTTATAGGTTAAAAAAATATGTTTGGATATTCACTTAAACTTTTAGGTTCAAATTGGCAAAAAGCACTCAAATTGTTTCTTTATTACATTGTGATTGGGGGCATTTGTTTTGCTTTGTTTTTGCCTGCATTTTTTGAATTTAAAGGGCTTGTGATTGAAAACTTTAAGGATTCAACATCACTCCTTGCTGGCGTTTTTGGAACTTTGCCACTTGGGGAGTTGTTTGCAAAACTTATTTCACTTTCCTATCAAACTTTCCTTGGCGCAGCCGCACAAAATATTGGGCTTTTCATATATGGGCTTATTGTGATTTTTGTGTTCTTCCCATTTTTAATCAATCTTGGAAAGTTTGCTTTCAGCAGTATGCTTTATTCCTATATGACAAGTTTAAGCAAAATTGGCTTTTTCAGCGCCATGGTTAAAACCCTGTCAAAAGCGCTTTTGTATTCACTTTGCAAAACAATTTACAACTTCATTCTTTGGGCGGTGGTGTTTATTGCGTGCTTTGGGGTTGGAATGATTGCAAACACAATTTTTGTTAGATATTTCTTGCCAATTGTGTTGTTTTTGATTTTAGTTTCTGCATTCGCACTAAATCAACTTTCTGTGCTTGGCTGGATGAGCGCACTTATTGTGTTTGATTGTAATGTTTTTGTTGCCTACAAAAAGGGCTTCAAGGCGGTTAGGCGTCACTTTTGGACAACTTTTGCCGTTGCAGTTTTGTGCTTCTTCTGGTTCTGGCTTTTGACTTTTGTGTTCGGCTTCTACAGCCTTGTTGTGTTAATCCCATTTGTGGGAATTTTGCTTTGCGTTCAAAACATGGCTGTGTTCTTTTCAAGCCAAGGCATGAGATTTTATTACAATCCTACAAACATACTTACTCCAAAAAAATTGGAAGAAGTTGACAATATAAACAAAACGGCTTACATTCTGTAATTCGTTTTTACATAAACATAGTTTATTGACTTTGTTTAAAACAAAGATTTTTTGCTGTTATTAAAAGGAGAATTATGAACAACAAATTGAAAATCACCTTCTTGGGCGGAGTGGGTGAAATTGGAAAAAACATGACCGCTTTTGAATACAACAACGAAATTATTGTTGTTGACGCAGGGCTTACATTCCCAGGAGATGATTTGCCTGGAATTGACGTTGTCATCCCTGATTTTACCTATCTTGTGAACAACCGTGACAAAGTGAAGGCGATTATTCTCACTCACGGCCATGAAGACCATATCGGCGCATTGCCATTTGTTTTGGAGCAAATAAAAGCCCCAATCTATGGGTCAAGGCTTACACTTGCTCTTGTCGAAAACAAGATGAAAGAACATCCAAAAGTGGCTTACAAGGCAATCACTGTAAAACCTAAGAATGTGCTTAAAATAGGGGCTTTTTCTGTGGAATTTATCAAAGTTTCACACTCTATCGCAGGCAGTTTGGCGCTTTGCATAAGCACACCTGTTGGGAATGTTATTCACACTGGGGACTTTAAGATTGACTATGAGCCGATTGATGGTGTGATGACCGACCTTCAACGTTTTGGCGAACTTGGCAAAAAGGGTGTCAACCTTTTGATGTGTGAAAGCACAAACGTGTGCAGAAAAGGCTATTCCATGAGTGAAAAGAGTGTTGGAAGGGCGCTTGAAGAAATATTTAAAACACACCCAGACAACAGGATTTTTGTTGCAACTTTTGCTTCTAATATTCATCGTTTGCAACAGATTTTAAATTTGGCTGAAAAGTATGGAAGAAAGGTTGCGTTCACTGGAAGAAGCATGATTAACATCACAGATGTTGGCATGAAGATTGGCGAAATTTCATTTAATCGTGACAACATCATCGACATTGAAAAGATTGATAAATATGCAGATAAAGAACTTGTCATTGTCACAACAGGCAGCCAGGGAGAGCCACTTTCTGCACTTACAAGAATGGCGATGGGCGAATTTAAACAAATCAAAATTGGAGAAAATGACCTTATTGTTTTCTCGTCTTCCCCAATCCCAGGGAATGAAAAGAGTGTGTATAATGTCATAAATTCACTCTTCCAAAAGGGCGCTGATGTAATTTATGACGAACTTAGCGAAGTTCACGCATCCGGCCACGCTTGTCAGGAAGAAATTAAAACAATTCACGCACTCACAAAGCCAAAATTTTTCATCCCTATTCACGGCGAATACAGGCATCTTCGTATGCATAAACAACTTGCAATGGCACTTGGCATGGAAGAGAGAAACATCATTTTGCCTTCTTTGGGTGCACAGATAGAACTTTCTGCAAACTCAATCAAAAAGGTTGGCTTCACAACGGCTGGGCAAAGACTTATTGACGGCATTGGCATTGGCGACATGGACAGCAATGTGCTTAGAGAAAGAAAACAACTTTCCGAGGATGGTATTTGTGTGGTTGTGCTTTCAATCAACAATGTTTCCGGCGAAGTTGTGGGCGACCCATTTATAATTACAAGGGGTGTTGTATATCAAGATGAAGCGGAAGCCTTTGTTCAAGACACAAAAAACATGATTATTGCTTCGCTTAAAGAACAAGATTTGCGTGGATGTGAGCCTGCCGTCATTAAAAACACAATAAGACGCAATGTTTCAAACTTTATATTCAAACGCACTAAACGCAGACCTATGATACTTACAATTTGTCTTTTGGACTAAGATATGGAAAAAGAAAAACTTGTTGGGCTAAGTCGCCATGAATATGCGCCGATTATAAGGACGAAAACAGAACAACTTTTGAAAAGTTTGCTGAAAAAACATAATCCAAAAACGTGTTTAGAGATAGGCACTTTTTTGGGTTATTCTGCATCTTGCATTTTAAATGAATGTAATTGCACACTCACGACAGTTGAAAAAGACGCACAAAATTATGCGGATGCAAAAGAAAATCTCAAAGAATTTTCATCGCGCGTGGAGATAGTTCATGCGGATGCAATGGACTTTTTGAAGCAAAACACAAAGAAGTTTGATTTTGTATTTTTGGATGGGGCAAAGGGACAATATTACAAATATTTGCCATATTTAAAAGACTGTTTAAACGCAGGCGGAGTGCTTATGGCAGACGATGTGCTTTTTTATGGACTTGTGTCTGCGGAAAAAGTGTTGCATAAACACCGCTCCATTGCAATGCACCTTAGACTGTTTTTGCAAAATCTCCAAAATGATGTTGATTTTAAAACCACAATTTATGATTTTGAAGACGGCGTCAGTGTTAGCGAAAAACGACAAGAAAAAGTTTAAACAACTTTTTTCTTTTTTTGTTTGCAACTTTTGTCATATTTTGTTACAATAGGAGTATGGAATTTGAACTTAAAATAATCGAATTTTTGCAGGCAGGCAGGTCGCCATTTTTTGATACGGCGTTTCAAGTGCTTTCACAGGTTGGGACTGTTGTGGGGGTTGTGTTTGCCTGCATCTTGTTCCTGATTTTTAGAAAAAGGCTGTGTTTTTGGTTTTTGTTTTCTTATGGCTTTGTAAATTTGACAGTCAACATCTTCAAAGAAGTTGTGCAAAGAGTAAGACCATACAATGTGAGTGATGCAATAATCAGCATAGGCGACACTGTGACAGACTTTTCATTCCCAAGTGGACACACCGCTTGTGCAACGGCGATTGCCATTTTTGTGGGCTATTTTTTGTGGACAAGTTTGAAATCGCGTGGACAAAAGATAACATCCGTTTTGTGTTGCTGTATGTTTGTGGCACTTGTGGGGCTTTCAAGAATGTATCTAGGAAAACATTATCTAACCGACCTTATCGGCGGCTTTGCAATATCTGCATTTTTCTGCACACTGGGGCTTGTGTTAATGCATTTTTATGACAAAGAACGTTTGCAAAGGCAAAAAGAGAGGCAAAATGAAAATAAAGATGGAAATTTCTAACTTAAATCAAACGCATGCACTTGCAGAAGCATTTTCAAAGGTTTTAAAAGCGCCAATGATTGTGCTTTTGAAAGGTGACCTTGGAAGTGGCAAAACAACATTTGTCAAAGATGTTGTTTCTGTTCTTGGCAGCAAGGATTTGGTGACAAGCCCAACCTTCACTCTTTTAAACACATACAAAACGCCAAATTTTAATGTTTATCACTTTGATATGTATCGGCTTTCAAGTGCGGAAGAAGCGCTGAATGTTGGCTTTGCAGAATATTTTGACAAGAAAACACTTGACGGAGTTTGTTTTGTTGAGTGGCCAGAGAATGTTGATGGGCTTATAAATGACGTGGATTTTGTTGTTGAAATCACTAAAAGGGGCGAGCGTCACAGAGTGATTGTCATTAAAGAAGGTGAGAAATGATGCTTGTAATTAACACTGCTTTTAAAACGGCAAATTTGGCAGTTGTCACGGACAAAGTATATGCGTGTGACATTGACAGCAACAGCAAACACAGTGAAAATGTCCTTCCAAGCATTGAGAAACTTGTTGAGAAGGCTGGCATTGATATTTTGGACATCGACACAGTTGCGCTCGTGACTGGGCCAGGTTCATTCACTGGGCTTAGAATAGGCGCTGCCATTGCAAGGGCGCTTGGAAGTGTGAACAAAAAGCTCAAATTTATTTCTTTGTCATCCTTGTCACTTATGGCATATATAATAGCCAAACAAAAACTTGTAAAAGGCAACTTTGTGTGTGCAATAAATGCGCTCTCTGGGCTTTATTTTGTGGGAACTTATGACGAAAATGGAATAAATATCGAAGAAGAGAAGATGATAGATAGTGCCTGCTTTGAGAAAATAACTTTGCCAAAATTTGCTTTTGAAGGGGACATAGATGGGCTGCAAAGCGTGATATGTGATAATGGCAGCCTTGTCGATTTTGCAAAAAGCGAAGAAAGGGCGAAACACTTTGTCAGTTTGGAAGAACTTTTGCCAAGATATTTAAGGCTTTCGCAGGCGGAAGATAATTTAATAAAAAAATCTAAAAAAGTTTGAAAAAACATTTGACAATATATTCAAATGAATGTAGAATATTGAAATCAAAAGGAGATATTATGAAAAAACCTGTTTATATAAGATGCCCAAGATGCGAACTTAACTATATTGAAAAGAAGGAAAAACTTTGCAGTGTTTGTAAAGCGGAACTCTCTGCGAAGAAAGACGAGTTTATTGGCGATTTAGACCTTGAACTTTGCCCTATTTGCAAAACAAACTATATTCAGCCAGACGAGATTATGTGTGCAACTTGCTTGAAAGAACATCACAGTGAAGATGATGACACAAGCAATGATTGGGAAGATTATGTAAATCGTGACGAAGACGAAATCATCTATGATGATGAAGAAACTGGCGACATGGCTTCCGTCACAGATGACCTTGACGACCAAATGCTTGATGATGACGATTTGGATTCTGGAATCGGCTTTGACGACCGTCTTGATGATGACACACTTGACGACCTTGACGATGAAGAACTTGAAGATTTTGATGGCGAAGATTTAGGGCTTGATGATGACGAAGAAGACGATGAAGAAGATGATGACGAAGACGAAGAAGATGATGATGAAGATGACGACTTTTAATTTGTTTTCATAATAAAAAAAAGATGCTTTATTTAGCATCTTTTTTATTGTCTTTTTCCTTTTGCTTGTTTTCCTTTTTTGCTGCTTTTTCAAGTTCTCTTTGCTTTGCATCTTCAATCAAGTAAATCTTTCTTTCAAGAGACAACAAGTGTTCAGGAGTTTTAAGTTCGTCAAGTTGGCGTTTAAGTGAATCAATCTTTTCAGAAAGAACTGTGCGTTTTTGTGCAAACAGTTTAAATTCTTTGTCAGTTGCCTTTGAAACTTTTGATTTGTCTTGTTCACGCATTGCAACAACTTTCTTTTTGTGTTCACTTTCAAGATTTTTAAGTTCTGTTTCAAACATAGAAATTGTATTTTGAAGTTCTTCAACTTCTTTGTCGCGTTCTTTTGCGGCAGCCTGTTTGATTGCGTCAACATGAAGGCTGGATTTTCTGTCATAGGTTTCTTTGCGTTTAAGTTCAATCTTTTTAATCTTAACTTTTCTAAGGAAGTAGCCAACAATTGCAATTACAAGCGCAACTCCCATGATAAGTGTTGGAATCAAAAGCCAGTCAAAACTGTTGTTAGCAGAAGTTGATGGGGTGGTGCTTGGCTCTTCTGGGGTGTCATCATCTGGGGTTGAATCATTTTCACTTGAAACAAAAACTCTGTCTTTGTTGATGTCATAATCTCCGCTGTTGACCTTGTCTTTTGCATCGTCATAGTCATTAGAAACAGTGAGTGATTCAAGTTTGAAGTTGTAAATTGCTGCGGAGTAAGTGCCGTTTGTGGTGCAAATAAGGCTGATGTAATAATTCACAGTTGCATCTGCACTTGGTTTAAAATAGATTTCAAAAAGTTCATAGCCGTCTTGCGATTTCAAATTTTCAGCAAGTTTATAGCCGGTTAAGCCAACACTTACGCCATATTTATATTCTTCGTCTGGGTTTGAAGCCCTTTCGTTGAAGTCTGTTTTAAGCATAAATGAAAGTTTGTAGTAAGTGTCCGCTGTCAAACTTATCTTAAACTTAGATTGAATTTCAAATGAGCCAATTCCCTGACTTGCCATCAAAAATGCTGTTGGAGATGCATTTTCGTCTGTCACTTTAAATGTATCAGTAAGGCCGCTTGTTTTGATGATGCCGCCATAAACTTGGTTGTCGCCACTGGTTTTCTTTGCATCATAGGCAGGGGAGTAGGATGCCTTTTCGTTTGTGTCTAAGTTATCTTCAAGAGATTCTGTGATTTTGTTTGTTTTAAGATTGAGAAAATCGTTTGTCATGTCCACAGAATTTTTTGCATTATCTGGGATTGTTTGGTCAGCAAGCAAACTGAAATTGTCAAGATAAACTGCGCCTTGAACCATGTTGTCCTTGTCACCAAGTGAGATTTCAATGTGCGCTTCTGTGTTGGTGCGTTCGTTTGATTTGATGTAAATGCTGTATTCCTTCCAAGCGCTGTTTGAATCAAAGTTGTCATCTTCATAAAGGGTTATGCCTTCGGTTGAAACAAGTGAAATTTTAAGTTTTGATTCTCCACTTGAAAGGTTGAGATTTTTTATCATAAAGGTGATAAGATAAGATTTTTCTTTTTCAAAAGTGAAGTTTGAAGATGTGAGTGTTTGATAGTTGTCTTCACAGTTTAACAGCATCATAATGTTGTTTGGCTCTGCCTTGCCATTAGATGCTTTTGGATTGTCGTAGGTTGCCCAGTAATATGGATTTGACTTGTCTTCAGTGCCTTGTTTGTTGAGATTTTCATACAACTTTTTAAATTCATTGTATTGATTTGGGTCGGTGTTGATAACTCCGCCAAATTGAAGTTTAGAACTGTCGCCACTTTCGATTGTCCAGCCGTCTGCTGTGTAAGGGCAAGTTTTGTCATCAGGAACTGTTACATTTCTAAAGTTTCCATTTGTGATTGATTGACTTCCTGATTTAGTGTCAAGTTCAATCTTGTTTGATGCACTTGAATATTCTGTTGAAGACGCTTGCTCTATGATAATGTCATCGAAAAGCACGCAGCCGGTTGCGTTTTCGTCAGTTTTTCCAAGCCCAAGGGAAAGGTTTACTGAAGAATTGAAATGCGCGCCGCCTTTTACAAAGAATGTAACTGTGCCATAGTCATTTATAAATTCGTTGCTTGGGTTGGTTGAAAAGCCAGAACTTGCAACTTCTTCGGCAAGGGTGTAGTCATTTTCGCTTCGATTATAGCCGTTTTTGTCATACACAACACTTCCGTTTTCTTTCACAAAGATATAAGCATTTCCGCTTGTGATGCCGCTGACTTTATATTGAACTGTTATCTTGTAAATTTGATTTGCGCCAATTGCGATATTGCCGGAAGTAACCTTGCTGACACCGTCATTTGCCCAAATTGCCAAAACTTTCTTGTTGTTTGTGATTTCAACTTTTTCGCCATCAATCACGGCTGTGCAGGCGTAGTTCGAGCCAACATAGTCAAAGCCTGTTATGTCTTTGAAATCTCTGTATGCTGTGTCTGTGTTAAACACCTGTGCATTTCCATTTTCCAAAGTCCATTTTTCAAGGGTTGAAGGGTTGTTTGTGTTGTTGTCTTCAAAGTCAAAATTCAAGCCGTCTGCAATGTCCAAAATCTCTTTTTTCGTTCTTAAATCCAGGATTTGTGTGCAAGGATAGGAAGAAGAAACGATTGAACTGTCGCGATATTCCGCTTGATAATATTTTCTGCCAACATAGTTTTGATATTGTTTGAAAAATTCGTTTTCGCTGTATTGATAAGCCCTTACATCGTCAAAGAACACAACGCCGGTTGAGCCTTCGTCTTCTGTTCCAAGCCAAAGGTCAAGGTTGATTGTTTGGCTTTGATTTCCTGTTGCGATAAAGAAATAAAGGGTTGTCCATGCGCCAGAGTTTATCTTAGTAAATTCTGCGGTGACTGGTTTTCCGTCTGCGTCTTTCAAACCATCAATCACAACAGAGCCAAATGCAAAGTCGTTTAAAGAAGTGTAAGAGTCGATTGGAACATAGAAAGTTGTGCCTTGTGCAACTTTGTATTTGTTTGTTTTGCTGTCATATTCAATGCTGCAGGTGTAGGTTGGAACTTCGCTTGTTGAAGAAACATCGATAAAGTGTGAAAATTCGTCTTTGTTGTCGCCAGTGTTTTCTTGAACATATTTCTTTTCAACATAGATTGGGCTTTTTGCGTCATCATCTCCATACATAAAGCCAACAACATTGTTGTCAGTGTAGAAAGGATTGATATATTCGATTTTTGAGATGGTTGTTGGAGAAAGTGTCAATTCCTTTTTAAGATAAACATCATACATATTGCTGTATCTAAATGAAATATAAACTGTTTCGCCAATGACAAAGTCTTTGTTTGTTGCGTTGAAATAAGAACTATCAAGTGCAAAATACTTTTCGTCACCTTCTCCTGACACACAATATTCTTCTTGAATTTGCCCTTTGTAAACATACTCTTTTTCTGTGTTGTGATTTGGGGTTGATTTAAAAGAAGTTTGAAGTGAATAGAAAGAATTAGCACTCAGTGTGATGGAGTTGGACCTGAATCTTTGTTTTGCAGGTTGTTCTGGCAAAGATGTTTTTGTTTGAGAGTTTATCATAAGAATATGCTTGTCTTGGCTGTTTGTGAAAGGGTTTTCGCCAAGGCAGTAGTCTTTGATGTTGTTCTCAAAAGAAGAGCCAGTGTTGATAACGCCGGCGGTTGTTTTGCCGTCACTGTATTTTTTAGACCAACCTGATGGATATTCACTAAGCCCTGTGGAAGAACTTGAGTTGAAGTTTCCGTTTGTGATACTTACATTTTTAATAGTCCCTGTTGAATAAGGGGCAACAGCCATTGCAGTTTGCGTTGGAATCATTGTCATTGCAACGCCGGTTGCTGAAAGAGGAATTGCTGTTGCAAGCAGAAGAGTTGTAAGTTTTTGTTTTGTTTTTCTAGTTTTTTTCATAAATCACCTTTTGCATTGTAGAATTAACTTTCTAATTATATCACATAGTTTGCAAAATATCAAATATTTTTTTAATTTTTATAGACAATATTTATATTAAATAAACTTTATTTAATTTTTGGGGGCTGTTTTGAAGGCAAAAAGAGAAAAATTGAACATCAAAAACAAGGTTATTCTTTCTGTTTGCGGCGCAATAATTGGCTTTTTGAATGGCTTTTTTGGTGGCGGTGGGGGAATGATTTGCATTCCACTACTTGAAAAGGTGCTTCATTTGGACAATAAATATTCTCATGCGACAGCAATCGCGGTTATTTTTCCAATTTCTCTTGTAAGCGCCATTATTTACACACTTTCAGGGCATCTTCAAACAGTTCCACTTTTAACGGTTGGAAGCGGCGTGTTGTTGGGCGGAATTGTCGGCTCTTATCTATTGAAATTTTTGCCGTCAAAAGTGATAAGAATTATCTTTGTTTTTGTCATGCTTGCAGGCGGAATTAGGCTTTTGTTTTAAGGGGATTTTTATGATTTATTTTCTGTATATCACAGCAGGTTTTTTGTCAGGAATTTTCGGCGGTTTAGGCATGGGCGGTGGAACGATTTTAATTCCCATTCTTTCCATCTTTTTTGGCTTTGACCAAAAACTTGCACAAGGGATAAATTTGCTGTCATTTTTGGTTATGGCAATCTTCTCGTTATACATCCATTATCGCCACGGTTTTATTGTCACAAAAAATCTTTTTTTCATCATCTTTTTTGGTGTAATTTTTTCTGTTTTGGGCGCTTTTTTGATGTCTTTTTTGCCTTCCAAAATCCTAAAAATGATTTTTGGAGCGTTTTTGTGTGTCCTTGCAGTCATTGAATTTATAAAAGTATTTAAAAAATAGTGGACAAATTCTCTTTTTTATGTTATATTATAAGCGTAATATAAAGGAGAAAACTATGGTTGATAAAAACAAATGCATCTCTTGCGGAACCTGTGTTTCAATTTGCCCAGTGGGAGCAATCTCTTTCGGCAAAGACGGAAAAGCAGAGATTGACAAATCTAAATGCATTCATTGTGGGGCTTGTCAGGCAAGTTGCCCTGTTGAAGCCATTGACATAGACAAATAAAAATTTTTTATAAAAGAGAGGCTGTTATGGAAAATATCGCTTATATCAAACTTGACGAAAAGAAAGTTCACCTTTTAATCGTGCAAAGCAGAAACGGAAGATACAGAATTTTGGAAGATGTCGAAAATTATTACGACCTTACAAACGACATTGTCAAGGATTGCCTTTTCAGTCCAAAAACAAAAAATGACATCCTTAAAATTTTGAATATATATCGTTACACGATTGAAACATTCAAAGTGGGAAAGATGATTGCAGTTTGCTCTAATATAATTGTTAAAGCCAGAAATTATCGCGGATTTTTAGACGAAATTTACACAAACACTGGCATGAACTTTTTGATTTCAAATGACGAAGAAATTGTAAAAAACATCTACCTTTCTTCCATGGCAAACATTGACGCGTCAAAGGGATATATCGTAAATGTTGGCTCTTATGAAACTTACATTTTAAAATTCAACAGAAGAAATGTGGTTGAATACAACAAAATTCCATATGGACACAGCAATCTTTCCGCCACTGACGGCAGTTTCCAAGAAAAAGTTTCTCTTGTGAAAAAAGAACTTAAAAAGGCTTCTCTTATCAAAAACTTTGAAGAAGACACAGTCCTTGGGTGTGGCTCTACTTTTATTGACATTGCAAGGATTGCAAAAAAACTCACAAGATTTCCACTTGACATTGACAACAACTATGATTTAACAAACATCCAATTTGGCAAAGTTTTGGATTTTGTTGGCGGATTGGACACTCAAAAAGTGAAAAAGATTAAAGGGCTTGGAAATAATGGCGCAGAAAGCATAAATGGGGGACTGGCGATTGTAAGCGCTTTGTTTGATATTATGAAAGTTCCACAAGTGACTGTTTCAACGGCAAATGCGCTTGAAGGTGTTGTGCTTTCAAACTTGGTTGGCACGGCAAATGAAAAGTATGCTGACCTTTTGCAAAACAGCCTTGATGGTTATTATGAATTTAAAAAGGAAGGGCTTGCAATCAACAGCCAAGTTTATGAAATGGCAATACTGTTGTTTAAACAACTTAAAGTTGTGCATAAACTTCCAAGAATGTATGTAAAGCCACTTAAAATTGCCGCATATATGTTTGATTGCGGAAAATATATCAGTTTCCAAAACAACGAAAAACACGCGTATTACACCATTTTAAACGCAAATATTGCTGGGGCAACTCAAAAAGACTTGCTGTTGGCGGCGCTTGCTTGCACTTGCCAAAATCTTGACAATTTCAATTTGACTGAAATCATGAAATACAAAGAAATTCTCACTGATGAAGATGTTGAAGCAATAAGAAAAATGGGTGTGCTTGTCAATTTGGCGGTGAACTTAAATGCTTCAAGAAAAAATATTATCACTGACATAGTTTGCGACATTTTAGGGGACTCTATTATCATGAAAACTATTGTAAACAGTGACCCTTCTTTTGAAATTATTCAAAGCATGAAAGTTGCGGAAGATTTCAAAAAGATTTTCAAAAAGAGTTTGCAAATCATCTAATCTTGGTGAAAAATGAAGCAAGACAATAAAAAACTTATTGCATATATTGTTTTTGCACTTTTAGCAGTTGCATTGTGCTATTTGTTTATTGTTGTTTATTTTTATTATATAAATCCTTATGACATATCTTTAAAACTTGCGTTTTGGCCTTTTCAGTCAAACAAATCCATGGCAGAACTTTATATGGACAGTGTTGTGGAAGTTGAATATAATGTAAAAGGCGAGTTTGACGACAGCGAAACTGTCTATCTCACTGGGGTTAATGTGAGAAAAGATGGTTTTGTCGTTTGTCCTTATCACTCACTTTCTTCAATGCAAGACACTTCGTTTTTAAGTGTGAAAGACAACAAGGGAAATGTGTATAACGGAAAACTTCTTTATTTTGAACAGAACCTGGACCTTGCAATAATAAAGTGTTTAGACATTCAAAATGAAAAGGCAGAAGTGAAAATTCCGTTTGTGAAATTTGCTGACATAGCACAAGAAGATTTTTTGGTTGTAAATTCTCCACTTACTAATGGGGCAAAGTATGAAAAGGCAAGCCTTGTTGACTTTTGTTATGCCGCTTTTTTAACTGAAAAAGACAATTTTCTTGCAGTTGACTATGTTTGGGAGCGTTGCACCGCAATCACTTACAGCGAAAATATTCAAGATGGAATTGTTTTCAATAAAGATGCACAGGTTGTGGGATTTTCTTGTGCAAGCGAGTTTAATTTAGATTCCCAAAGTGTGAATGTTTTTCTTCCAATAATAAATGTATCATTATTTTTTGACAATGTTGTTGAAAAATATTATAATAATTTAGAACATGATG
>CANRCQ010000010.1 GCA_947629145.1 uncultured Clostridia bacterium | reverse complement strand
GCAATTTGTCTATGTGAAGAAGATTACACTTTTGATAAATTTATGAAAAACACAGAAAAACTCATAAAAAATAAAGAAATTTTCATAAAAAACATGAAAAAAACTGCAAAAAACGATGCAGTTTCAAAAATTTGCGAGATAATAGAGCAAAATGCTATTGAATAAGATTTGAAATATTTGGGATTCCAAAGCCTTCTTGATTTCTTTCAAAGCCAAGTGGTTGGCAAGATTTTAACAGAAGATTTTTCACTTGATTTGGCAAAATGTTTTTGTTCTGTTCTAAAATCAAACAGCATAGTCCTGCCACCATGGGAGTTGCAACGGATGTTCCACTTAGTGTTGTGTAAAAATTTTTTGTGCCACACGAAATGATGTCAACACTTGGTGCAACTAAATCTGGCTTCACTCCCCTAAGTGCAGGCCCACGCGAAGAAAAATCCGCAATCTCAAAATATTCTTTTTTATATGAAAATTTGTCATAGCGATTGTCGTCAATTCCACCAACCGTGATTATGTTTCTTGAAATGCCGGGAGATTTTATTGTTTGATATTCTGGGCCACTGTTTCCAGCCGCCGCCACAACCACAACCCCATCCTTCCAAAGCGCTTCCGCCCCAAGCATGATGGGGTCATTTTGCCCAAGTGGTTCGCTTCCAAAACTCATGCACACAACCTGAATATTTTTCTTTTTATGATTGTCAAAAACCCACTCCATAGCATCCAAAATTTTGTTTGCAGTTGCTTCGCCATTCTCATCAAGTGCTTTAAGAGAAACAATCTTCGATTTAGGTGCAATGCCTGAATATTGAAATTTTGAAAGTGCGCCACTGCCAGAACAGACTCCGCTCACAAACGTGCCATGTCCATTGTCATCATACATACTTTTGTGCGAATTTATGAAATCAACAAATTCTTCAATGCGATTTTCCCCAAGCATAAAATCCCCATGAGCGCACAGCCCTGTGTCGATGAATGCAACCTTAACTCCATCCCCAGTGAGCGAAACTTTGTCTGTTTTTAAAATCTTTTTTGAAACAAACATAAGAGCGCTTGCAACTGAAAGTGAGTAAATAAAATCCACACTTGCCGCATTTGAAAGCGAATAAATTTGGCTGTTTGATGCCTTGCATAGAAAAGAATTTATGAATAAATATTCATTCTCAATATGTATGTCTTTTGCCGTCAATTCTCTTTTAAGTTTATCAAAATTTTTGCCATAAACAAAGCAAAAAGCCTTCTTTTGTGCGTTTAAAATTTTAATTTCTCTTAAAAGTCTTTTGTCAATTTTGTTTAAATTCATTTTAGTGCGTCAATTATCCTTAGCATATTTTTGTAAGTTTCATCAGGAAGATATATCTTTATTTTTTCAAACGTATTTAAAAGTGCATCATAGTCAAAAGTTCCATTTTTCTTTTGTTTTGCAATCTCTTTTTGCAGCCTTTCCATAAGTTCGTTTGACGAACAATCTTTTAAATTGTCATAACTTTCTTTAATTTTGTCTTCTTTGCTTTGATTTGGCATTTCACTTAATTTCATGAATCCCCCTAGTTTAATATATGAAGTCAAATCAAAATTTTACACTAAATAAAAATTTTTGACATATAAATAAAGTATGAACAACTATTATCCCCAGCCACTTAACTTTGACGAAGAAAAGAAAGAAGAAAAGCCACATTCTTCAAATTTTTCTTTTCCGGACATTATGGCACTTTTAAATCAAAATCCAAATGAAATTATCTCGTCTATGCTAAATAAAAGCGGACAAGGTGGCATGGCACAAATACTTTCGCTTTTAGGCAACAAACAAAGTGGCAATGACAAGACAGACATCACTTTTGAAGAGTTTTAATAAAAAACATCAAAAATTTTCAACAAAAAAAGACGACAACTCGTCTTTTTTTATATTTTTTTATTTGATTAAATTCAAAATTCTATTTGGAACATAAATCACTTTTTTAAGTTCTTCGCCGTTGTAAAGAGCCTTATAATTTTCACTCAAAAATTTAAGCAAATCTTCCTGAGAAATATCCCTTTTAACTTTTACAACCTGTTTCATCTTGCCGTTTATTTGAACTGGCAAATCAACTTGGTCATCAACAAGATATTTTTCGTCATATTCAGGCCATTTTTCATCCAAAATTTGAGTTTTAAACACTCTTTCAAACACTTCGCTTGTGATATGTGGCGCAAGTGGGTTCAGCAAAATCAAGAATGAACGCAATTCTTCTTTTGTGATAAAGCCGTCTTCACGAACTTTTTTCATGAAAATCATAAGCGCAGAGATGATTGTGTTAAGTTTCAAATCTTCAATATCTTCCGTCACTTTTTTGATAAGTTTGTTAAGTTCTATTCTGTGTTCTTTTGAAACTTCTTCGCCCTTAATTATGTCTTGAAGCCCCCAAACTCTGTCCAAAAATGCAGTAATTCCTGTTATGCCGTCATAAGTCCAAGGAGTGTTGTCTTCATAGCCCCCAAGGAAATGCAAGTGAAGTCTTGCGGCATCAGCGCCATATTTGTCGATAACTTCAAGTGGAGAAACTCCATTTGCCGAACTTTTCGACATCTTTTTGCCCTGGTCATCTAAAATAAGCCCACTGCCCATCTTTCTAATAAATGGGTCGCGAGTTGGAACGGCGCCAATCTCATACAAAAAGTTTTGCCAGAAAAATGCATACAAAACGTGGCGTGTGATATGTTCTGTTCCGCCAGTGTAGCAGTCCACACTTCCCCAATATTTAAGTTTTTCAAAGTCAGCAAGGGCGTTGTCATTGTGTGGGTCGCAATATCTCAGCCAATACCAGCTGCTTCCTGCCCAGTTTGGCATAGTGTCTGTTTCGCGAACAGCATCTCTGCCACACTTTGGACATTTGCAATGCACAAAACTTTCCACCTTTGAAAGTGGGCTGTCCCCCTTTTCATTTGGCAAGTAGTCCTTTGTTTTTGGCAAAACAAGTGGCAAATCTTTCTCGTCAAGTGGCACTGTTCCACAGTGGTCACAGAACACAACTGGGAATGGCTCACCCCAATAGCGCTGTCTGTTGAAAGGCCAGTCGCCCATGGCATAATTTACAACTCTCTTTCCAGCCCCCATTTTTTCAAGTTTGTCAGCAATTTTTTTCTTTGCATCCAAAACTTTCATGCCAGAAAATTCGGCGGAGTTTAAAAGTTTACTGTTTTTTGCAAGATATTCTTTCTTTTCAACGGCTTGTTTTGAAACATCCCCTTCAATAACCTGAATCATTGGAATGTTAAATTCTTTTGCAAAATCAAAGTCGCGTTGGTCATGAGTTGGCACAGCCATAACCGCACCTGTTCCATAGCCGGCAAGCACAAAATCCGCAAGATAAACTGGGATTTTTGCGTTGTTTACTGGATTTACAACATACAAGCCTTCAACCTTGCAACCAGTCTTTTCTTTCAAATTTGATTTTCTGTCAAATTCGCTTCTAAGTGCAGTCTTTTGTTTGTAAGCGACAACTTCGTCATAGTTTTTGATATTGTCTTTAAATTTTTCTACATATTCATGTTCTGGTGCAAGCACAACAAAGGTCATTCCATAAATCGTTTCAATGCAAGTTGTGAAAATTTCAACCTTCCCAAGTTTTTCGCCACTGTCGGCATAAAGGTCAAGTGAAACTTCCATCCCTTCGCTTCGCCCAATCCAATTTCGTTGTGCTTCTTTCAAGTTTTCCGCCATGTTAATGCGGTCAACATTGCCCAAAAGTTTTTGGGAATATTCTTTCATTTTCAAGAACCAAACCCAGCGCTCTTTTTGAACAACATCTCCGCCGCAACGGTCACATTTTCCACCCTGACTGTCTTCGTTTGAAAGGGTTGTCTGGCAGTTTGGACAGAAGTTTACAACACCCTTTTTCTTGTAAGCCTTTCCGTGTTTTAAAAGTTGCAAGAAAATCCACTGAGTCCATTTGTAATAATCTGGACTGCTGGTGCAAATTGTGCGGTCATAGTCAAAAGAAAGCCCAAGTGCTTGTGACTGAGAAAGCACTTTTTTCATTCCTGCTTCAACAAAATCCGCTGGTGCAATGCCAGTTTTGATTGCTGCATTTTCGGCAGGCAAGCCAAACGCATCCCCACCGATTGGGAACAACACGTTATAGCCCTTAAAACGTTTAAATCTTGCCAAAGCATCCGCAGGCACAGTGCCTTTCAAATGCCCCATGTGAAGATTTCCGCTTATGTTGTAAAATTCATATAAAACATAATATTTTGGCTTTGTTGGATGAAAATCTATCGCCTTAAAAGATTTCTCTTCCACCCATTTTTGTTGCCACTTTTTTTCGATAGATTTAAAGTCGTAGTTCATAAAATTCTCCTAGTCTTTCTCCCAAACAGACGAAAGTGCAATCAAATACACAGCCGGAATATAGCAGAAGAAAGCAATGTTATATTTTGTTATTATTTCCATGAATTTTCCAGTGATGTGGAAAATTTCCGCAGCCCCATGAGTAAGCCCAACAAACACACTTGCCGCAAGCAGAAGCAAAACTCCAAAGAAAAGAATTGGATTTTTTTTGAAGTAAAACAGAAGTGACAAAAGTGTTACACACGCATTTAAAAAATACATAACAGCAATCATTTGCAAGCGAGTTAATGTCAAGTATTTTGGAATTAAAAACCAAGCAAGAAGGCAAAGTAAAACGCGGAATGCAATGTTTGTTATGTTAAGCCCAATACTTTTTGAAAGAGTGAGTGTGTAAAGCAAAAGACAAAGTTGAACACCGCAATACAAGCAAAGCCCCAAAAGTTGTAATTTTTCAAGTTCCATAAAATCCAAACTTGGCGCAACCAAGACAAAGAAATCAGCAAGTGCGCTGAACAAAAGTGCAACTGAAATCAAAATTTTCTTTTTGGAAATCCTGACGAACAGAAGTGCAAGCACAAACGATGCACCCACGCACGCGAGCGACAATATATTGTATTTAATGTCCCCTTTAAGGCAAACATATAGATACATTCCCAAAATTCCTGCCCCAAACAAAACGGAAGCAACTGCTTTAAATAAATCAACTTTTTTCTTTTCCATGACTATATTTTAACATACTATTCAAAAAATACAAAACGATTTTATTTAATTGCTTTACTTTTTTAAGCAAAAATAGTAAAATATGAAAGCAAAAAGGAGAGAAAATGAAAAAAGTTTATAAAGTAATAATAGACACAGACCCTGGAGTTGACGACACCCATGCACTTATGTATGTGTTGAACGACCCACAATTTGACATCAAACTTTTTTCTGTGGCATATGGAAATATAAAGATTGAAAACGCAACAAGAAATCTTTGTCATATATTGGATTTATTGAACAAAGACATTCCTGTTGTGCAAGGCTGCAACGAAAGAATGAGCGGCTCCACAGAAGACGCGTCTTTTTTGCACACTGTAGAAGGGCTTGGCGGTTATGTTCCCCCAAAAACTGCGACAAGAAATCTTTTGAAAAAAGATGCAGCGGATGCTGTGTATGAAGTTTTGAAGAAATATCCAAAAGAAATCACATACATCGTGCTTGGCCCACACACAAATCTTGCAAATCTTTTAATCAAACATCCAGATGCAAAAGACCTTATAAAAAAAGTACTTATGATGGGCGGTGCGCCAATGGGCATACAAGCAAATCCAAATCACAACTCTTTCAATATTCGCACAGATGCACCTGCTTTTGAAAAGACAATTCAAAGCAATCTTCCAATCGTGATGGTTCCATCCAGCATTGGAAGAGATGAAGCATATCTCACCGAAGAAATGGTGAAAAACATGGAACAAACAAACGATGTTGGCAAATTTTTAACACTGACTTTTGAAACTTATTGGGAACCGAACTACGAAGATGCACGAATTGCAACAAATGACTTGGCGGCAGTTTATTATCTTACACATCCAAATTTGTATAAAACAAGGCGCGCAAACATTCATGTTGACATAAATACAGGAAAAACAACCCCAACCTTCACACGCAAAGGACAATTTAAAATCGTTGTTGGGCTGAAACGCAAAAAGTTTTTAAAACTTATTTTCAAAAAATTGCAAGAAATGAACGATATTAAACTTGATTTTTCAAATCAAGAAAAGAAAATTGTCAACAAAAGACAACATAGAGCATTTTAAAAAAACCGCAACTGCGGTTTTATTTTTCATCATATTTTTCACAAAGTTTGTTTAAGTTTTGAGAGATTATCGCAAGTGACTTATACATTTTGTCCCTTTCTTTTTCACTAAGTCCATCACTTGAAACTTCCAAAACACCATTTATTTTTTCGGCAACAAACTTTGCTGCCTTTTTGCCCTTTGCAGTGAGTTTGATAAGATTTTTATATTTCTTGCCTTCATCTTCATCAACAAACACGAGTCCAAGTTTTTCAAGTTCGCCTATTGTCCTTGAAAAAGCACCCTTGTCCTGCGTGCAAATATTTCCAAGCGTCTTTGCGTTTGCCCCACCTTTTAAGTTGTAAAGCGCAAACAGAACTTGCACTTGTTTTCCTTTAAGCCCAACACTTTCCATCTCTGCATTTTTGATTTTTTGAATGCACCTGTAAATGTTTAAAATAAGTGTTGTGAAAGTTTCATATCTGTTTTCCATATCCCACTCCATATAAATATGATAGCACACATTTTGTTGACGCGTCAACAAATGAAACAAAAAATAAAAATTCTTTTGCAAAATTTGAAAAAGATGTTAAAATAAAAAAAGGAGAAAATATGCACAGCGGTTTTCAGCCAATTTATGATAAAAATTCAAAAATTTTAATATTAGGAAGTTTTCCAAGTGTGAAAAGCCGTCAAAACAATTTTTATTATGGCAACCCACAAAATCGCTTTTGGAAGATGCTTTTTTCTGTTTTTAACAGTGAATTTTCAAATGAAATAGACAAAAAAATCGAATTACTTTTAAAAAACAACATTGCCCTTTATGATGTTGTCAGCGAAAGCGACCTTAAAGGCTCTGCCGATTTGACACTTGAAAAATCGAATAAGAAAAACGCCGACCTTGCCCCACTTTTGCCGCCAAACACAAATGTTGAAAAAATAATCTGCAACGGCAAAACGGCATATAAAATTCTTTCAACTTATCCGCAATTTGAAAATGAGTTTTTTGTTTCAAACGGCAAGAAAATCCCTGTTTTATGCCTGCCATCCACAAGTTCTGCAAATCCACGCTTTGATGCACATATGTGGAAAAATGCAATTTTAAAAAAATAACCGAAATCGGTTATTTATTTAAGTCAACTTCCAAAAAACTTTGCACCTTGTTTTCAAGGTCTGCAAAATCTTTCACACGCACAACTCCATTTGGAGATGACAAATCTTGGTTGTAAGCCGTTGTTGATAAAAAGGCTTGTTTCCTTTTGCCAGTTGCTTCAAAGAAATGTGCAACTTTCTCAACCACCGCAACATCGTCATCAACAAAGAAATCGGCATTCACTTCTTCGCATATGCGTTCTTTGTCAATTCTACCGATGTAGATATCGTCATATGGAATTTTATTGTCCGCAAGCCATTTCAAAGTCACTTCTTTTGGCTTTGTGTGCCAGTCGTTTGCCCTTGCCGTTGCAATGATAATCTTATGTCCATCCTTGTGAATTTTTTTCAAAAACTTAACTGCATTTTTCTTGCAAGGAAATTCCGCCATCATATCATCGCCATATTTTTTATACCATTTCAAAGCCGCATCCATGTTCCAATCGAACTTGCTTTCTGCAAAACGAACATTCTTTGCAACCTGTTTGTAAGGCAAATTGTTTTCTTTAATAAATTTTTTAATATATTTTTCACTGTATAAATCAGTTTCACAAATAGTGTCGTCTAAATCAAAAACAAAAATCATAATCTCTCCTAAATTTATATTTTAATTATACATTATAAAAGTTGTTTGTCAAGATTTTTCACACAAAAAATAGTGTTAAATTCCATAAAAAAGTTGTGATTTTTGCAAATAAATCGCATATTTTTATTATTTCTTATATTTTAATATAATTTTTACATATAAAATGTTTTCTTTTGCTTGACACAAAATGACAATTTTCTTTAAAATAAAATTAAAGGAGAATTTTATGGATAAGAAAATTGAACCGCTTTTCACACCTTGGAAAATAGGAAATGTGGAAATCAAAAACAGAATTGTTGTTTGCCCTATGGGCGGAACATCTCTCTTTGGCTGGATGGAGCCACATCACTTTGACAAAGATGCCGCCGACTTTTTTATGGACATTGCAAAAAATAATGCTGGTCTTGTAATTCCAGGCATTGCCCCAATCCGCAATATGCTTGGTGGCGGCTGGCTTTACAAAGCAAAGGGCGCTTTCAAAAAACTTAAAGTTTACATGGACGAGTTCCACAAAACTGGTGCAAAACTTTTTGTGCAACTCACCGCTGGCTATGGCCGTTCTTTTGCCTTGCCAAACAAGATGGTGCCAATGCTTAAAAACAAATTTTTAGGCACACTATTAAAACCAGTGTTTAACATTCCATATTTGTGTGTGTCCCCAAGTGAATTGCCATCACGTTGGGCAGAGAATGTTATGTGTCCAGAAATCACACAAAAGCAAATCAAAAAGATGATTGAAGGCTTTGCTAAAACTGCAAAGATGTGTAAAGATGCAGGTGTTGATGGTGTTGAAATTCACGCCGTTCATGAAGGCTATCTTTTAGACCAATTCACAACATCTTACACCAACCACAGAACTGACGAATATGGCGGAAGTTTTGAAAACCGTTATCGTTTCCCTGTTGAAATTGTAAGGGCAATCAAACAGGCTTGTGGAGAAGATTATCCTGTTTCTGTTAGATACAGTGTTATCAGCAAAGCAAAGGGCTTCTGTCAAGGCGCTATGCCAGGCGAAAAATATGAAGAAGTTGGCAGAAACATGGAAGAAAGCGAAAAGGCAGTCAAATATCTTCAAGATGCCGGCTATGATATGCTCGACTGCGACAACGGAACATATGACGCGTGGTATTGGGCTCACCCACCACAATATATGCCAAACAACTGCAACCTTGCAGATGTTGAACATATAAGAAAGTTTATTGATATTCCTGTTGTTTGTGCTGGAAAAATGCAACCAGACGTTGCCGCAAAGTCAATTAAAGCAAAGAAAATCGATGCAATGGGTGTTGCAAGACAATTCTTGGTTGACAGCCACTGGGTTACAAAACTTATGGAAGGCAAAGAAGAAGACATTCGCCCATGCATTCACTGCCACAATGCCTGCCTTTGCATGAGCCACTACAACGGCATCGCAAACGGCTGTTCAATGGCGGACAGCATTCATATGTCAAGATGCGCCCTTAACCCACAGACTATGGATGGCGGAAAACACGACCTTAAACCTGCCAAAAAGCAAAAGAAAATCGCTGTCGTTGGCGGCGGAATTGGCGGAATGGAAGTTGCACGCGTTGCAACACTTCGTGGACATAAAGTTACAATCTATGAAAAGAGCGACAAACTTGGCGGTGTGTTCATTCCAGCATCTGCCCCTGACTTTAAAGATGCAGACAAGCGCTTGATTGAATGGTTTAGACGCCAAATGAAAGAAATGAACATTGAAATTAAATTCAACACCACAGTGACAGATGTCAAATCGCTTGATGCGGATGAAGTTGTCGTTGCAACTGGTGCAACTCCAAAGAAAATTAAGGGCTTTGAAGGTGCAGTTGAAGCGATTGATTATTTAAACGGCAAAGAAGTTGGCGAAAATGTTGTTGTAATCGGCGGCGGACAAAGTGGCTGTGAAATTGCATATGACCTTTATTTGAAAGGCAAAAAGCCAGTGATTGTTGAAGCGCTTAATGACCTTATGGTTTCAAATAGTTTAAGCCTTGCAAACACATCTTATCTTCGCGATTTCTTCAAAACAAACAATGTGCCAGTTTATCTTGAAAGCAAGTGTCTTTCAATGGACAAAAAATCTGTGACAATTCAAACGAAAGACGGACAGACAGTGAAAGTCAAGGCGGACAGTGTGATAACAGCCATTGGCTACAAACCAAATCCACTTACAAAGGCATCTAAACACGTGCATATCGTTGGCGATGCACTATCTGTTGGAAATTTAAGAACTGTCATCTGGCGCGCATGGGATGTAGCGGAAAAATTATAAAAAAGAAAAACAGTCGAAATTCGGCTGTTTTTTTATTGTTTTATGAGAAAAAGTTAACTTTTTTTTCAATCATCTCATCAATTCGCGCAATGTAGTCTTCTATGAATTTACAATTCGGCTGTCTTTCAATGCGATTTTCAAGATTGAAAACGCGCTTTGATATTGCCCCTGCCCCCAGTGCAATCACTGATGCAGTGTCTTCCATGCTATCGATGTTGAATATGCAAACATTATCATCTCTCATAAATCCAACATTTTCAAGTCCCCCAAGTTGATGTTTTTGTCGATAGATGTAATATGGCTTGTATCCGTTTTGCATAAGTGTTTTTTGTGCATAATCCACCATCTTTGGAACATCTAGTTTTGTCTTTTCTTCCGCTTCCGTAAGTTGCGCCGCATTTTTGATTGAAAGTGTGTGAACAGTTATGTTCTCTGGATAAAGTTCCAAGAGTGTGGAAATTGTGCGTTTGAAAACACCAAGCCTTTCGCCGTCAAGCCCAGCAATGATGTCCATATTCACAACAAAACCATATTCCATTGCAAGCATATATGCGTCAAAAACTTGTTTGTTTGTGCATTTTCGCCCAATGCGTTTAAGTGTGGCTTCGCAAAAAGTCTGTGGATTTATGGAAATGCGTGTAACGGAGTGTTTCTTCAAAACTTCCAATTTTTCACGCGTGATTGTATCTGGTCTTCCGCACTCAACAGTAAATTCATCGACAGGGAAGTTTATCTCCCCAAGTAATCGGTCAAGTTGCTGCGCACTCAAAACGGTTGGTGTGCCGCCGCCGATGTAGATGTTTCTTACAATATATGCCCTGTCGGTTATAACTTTCTTAACCGCTTCCAACTCTTTCAAAAGGCAATCAAGATAAGTTTCAAGTTTATCATGCACCTTTGAAAGTTCGTTTGAAATAAACGAACAATAATTGCATCTTGTTGGGCAGATTGGAATGTTCAAAAACAGGTCAACAAGTTTGTCGTTTTTGATAATACATTTTTGATTTTGAAGAACTTGCACAACAAGTTTTGCTTTCTCATTTGAAACATGATAATCTCGCACCAACACTTCTGGAATAAGGTGTGGCTTAATCTCTCCGCGCTCCACAAGGTCACGCGCAAACTTTGCTGGCCTAACCCCAGTGAGTGACCCCCAAGGCAAAGTTTTTCCAGAAATTTTGCTTAAAACATCATATAAATGATTTTTAAAATGGCGTTTTGCCAAACTTTTTCTTAAAAGTTCGTTTTTTTCGTCCAAAACAAATTCTTCTACATCTTCTTTTCCATCAATGATAATCTTGCTTGTAAGTTTGTTTTCGTCAAGTGAAGAAAAATGCTCCACAGAAAAAGGACAGTCTTCTTCGTCATAAAAAAGATTGACAAGGTCTTGCATATCCTTTTCCACATCGCTGTTTTGGCAAAAAATTTTCATCACTCACTCCTGTAAACTTTATTGACACTTTTGATATTTGAAAATGTTTTGATAATGCTGTCAAGTTCTGTCTTCCCTGTGATTTGCACAACAATTTCAAACACAAGTCCATCTTTTATCTGTTTGTAAGCAAAGCCTTTAAGCTTTCCTTTAAGTTCACGTGCGGCATTGTTTATGTTGTTGATAACCGCCGTTTCATTGTCCGCTTCAATCTTAATAACCGCCAAGAAATCGGCAACCATGCTGTCTTGCCACTCCGCGCGCACAAGTCTTTCTTCTTCAAGATATTTAAGATTTGGACAAGTTGCACGATGGATTGTCACGCCGCGTCCACGCGAAATATATCCCACAATATCATCCCCTGTGACAGGTGTGCAGCAGCCGGCATATCTAATCAAAAGTCCGCTGTCGCCGTCAACCAAAACGCCGTCTTTGTTTTTCTTAACCGTGATGACATTGTCTTTAATTTCATTTGTTTTATTTTTGTTGTAAAGATTGACAAGCCTTCCAACAACACTGTTTGCGGACAAACTTCCTGCACCAATTTCCGCATACAAGTTGTCAAGGTCGTCAATCATCATATTCTTTGCAATTTGAAGCAAATATTCTTCCTTTGCTTCCTTTGAAATATTAAAGTTTCGTGCCTTAATTGCCTGCTCAACAACCGCCTTTCCAACCTTAACATTTTCTTCTTTAAGTTCACTCTTAAAGAAAGCGCGGATTTTGGACCTTGCCCCAGAAGTTTTCACGTGCAAAAGCCAATCTCTCGATGGCCCTTTGCTGTTTGGATTGGTCAAAATTTCCACCACATCACCATTGTTTAAAACAGTTGTGATAGGCACAATTTTACCATTTATCTTTGCTCCAACACAGGTGTTTCCAATCTCGCTGTGAATGGCATATGCAAAGTCAATTATCGTTGCGCCAAGTGGAAATTCCAAAACCTTGCCCTTTGGAGTTTGCACAAAAATGCTCTCTCCATAAAGGTCAGTCTTTAATGTTTCAAGGAATTCTTCACTTGACAAATCATTGGTCTGTTCAAGCATCTGCCTAAACCAAGCAAGTTTTTCGTCAAACTTATTTCTTGAACGCGATTTTTCTTTGTAAATCCAGTGTGCCGCAACACCATATTCACTTTGACGGTGCATATCAAATGTTCTTATTTGAATTTCAAGCGGCCTGTTGTTGTCGGCAATGATTGTGGTGTGCAAACTTTGATAGCCATTTGGCTTTGGAGTTGCGATATAGTCCTTAACCCTGCCTGCCATAGGGCGATAGATTGAGTGAATTTTTCCAAATACGGCATAGCAATCTTCTACTTTTGGAACAAGCACTCTCATTGCCAAAAGGTCATACACCTTTCCAAGCGTAATGTTTTTCTTCATAATCTTTTTATAGACGCTGTAAAAGTGCTTTTGGCGGGACTGAATCTCCCCTTTTATGCCAAGTTCATCCAAAATGGCCTGAAGCTTTGCCGTTGTGATAGCAAACTGCTTTTGATTGTCTTCCGTTTTCATAAGCACATTGTTGTTAAGTTCTTCATAAGCGGCTGGCTCTAAACGCATAAAGCATTCATCTTCAAAATCATTTTTAAACTGCGAAAGCCCCAATCTTTCCGCAAGTGGCGCAAATATGTCAGCCACCATATTCACAAAGGATAGGTCGCTTTCACTCATTGGCAATTTAATCTGTCTAAGGTCAAATAAAATTGTAGCGAATTTAATTATCACAACTCGCATATCTTGGCAAATTGCGACAAACATTCGTCTAATATCTTCCGCTTCCCCATTTTTTGTAAGTTCTCTCACAGAACGCAAAATTTTGAAAGTTTCATAAAGTTTTTGCTGCTCTGTGGAAAGTTTCCCTTTGAGCTCTTCTGCCTGTGGAGGCGCAATCTTAAAAAATTGAAAAACTATATATGCCACAAGCACTTCGCCTTGAATATGATAAGAAATCATTGTGTCAATGCAAAAAGAAAGCCTTGGCAAATTCATGTCGTCAGTTAAAACTTGTTCAATTAAAGCAAATTCTTCTTCGTTAAGTGTAAAATTTTTCTTTATTTTTTCTAAAATTTGAGATTTCATTTCTTCCCCATAGAATTTTTAATCAATAAAAGTTTATTATAAAGTGAAGATTCTGTCAAGGATTTTTTCACATTTGCAACTTCGCTGATTTCAAAAATCACATCTTTGTTTTCTTGAATAAGTCCAAGTTCTTTAAACACAAGATAAGCGACATAAAATGTGTCAAAATTCACTTTTCCACGCATTTTTTGCTCATAAATATCAAAAATTGAGTAATTTTTGCTGTAATTTCTGCCCACAAGCGCCTTAAACACCCTTCCAAAAGTTTCACGAGAAAGGTCAAGATTTTCAAATCTTGCCATGTCCATCTCTCTGTCCATAGGCACATAGATTTCCGCTCCGCACACTTCGTTTAACTTTGAAATAAAGCCTTCATCCAAAACTGGCGATAAAAAGACAATCCTTGTAAAATTCTTTGCCCAGTCCACACCCACTGGCGAAAGTAAAAGACTGTTGTAGCCAATGCAAGTTTCATCGCAAATGCCAATATGATAGATGTTATCCTTGCTGTAATTTTTGGAGAAATTGACAAAATCATATGCCGAATATGCCACAAAAGCCGTTCCAAAAATCTCACTTTGCGTGCCTGCAACAAGATTTAAAAGTTGCTCTTTTGGATAATAAGAAAACTTCGATTGTCCACTTTCATACAAAAGCTGCCCATATTGCACTGGATATGTGAACATATGCGCATTTTCAACAATAAAACTTCCCATATCAAAATCTTCAACTGTTGCCGTTTTCCCAAAACCCTGCATTTCAAAAATGAAGGATTTATATCGTGCAAACTTCAACGCATTGTAATCTTGCACAAAGTTGAAATAAGAAAGTTGCAAGTCGCCAATTTTAATATCACAGTGCGCTGGAGAATACTTTCGCGGCTGAATATCCACATTCTCCACACTTATTTTAAAGCGCGGACGAGAATTGTCGCAGCCAAATGGCTCTAAAAGTGAAAGTTCTTTCAAAAACTGCGGTGTCAAATCTTCCGGCTTAATTTCCATGTCATAATATTTAATTGGAATGAAAACTTTGTCACTCACATGAGAGAAAGCAAACGCGTTCACTCTACTTACAAACTCTTCATATTTTTCACGTTTTAATGTCAATCCAGCCGCCATTGTATGCCCACCAAATGTGTCCAAAATATCTTGTAGAGATGACAGAAGTTCGTGAATGTTGATGTCGTCTATGCTTCTTCCTGCACCGTGAAGTTCGTCATCCGTCAGTGAAAACAAAAACACAGGTCGGTTGTATTCTTCAACAAGCCTTGCACACGCAATTCCCAAAATCCCCTGATCCCATTTCTTGGATGCAAGACAGATAATTCGCGTCTTGGAAAGGTCCATTTTTTTAATGGCTTTTTCACAATCTTCCATGATTTTGGTTGAAAGTTCTTGACGCCTGGTGTTGTGCTGTTTGATTTTTTGCAAATATTTTTCAACTGTCACAGGGTCTTCACTTAGATAAAGCATCAAACTGTCCTTTGCATCCCCCATACGCCCTGATGAATTGAGTTTTGGCGCAATTTTAAACGCAATATCTGTGGAATTTGGATTTGCAAGTGACACCTTGTTTTCCTTGAAAAGCGCTTTAATTCCATATGGCAATTTTTCAAAACTTTTCAAGCCGCGTTTTACAAGGTTGCGATTTTCTCCAGTCAAAGAAACTATGTCCGCAATCGTTGCAATCGCGGCTATCGGCAAAAATTCTTCCGCTTTTTTCTGCCCCAAAAGTGCTTCGCTTATCTTATATGCAAGCCCAGTGCCACAAAGTTCAGTGAAGGGATAATCCTGCCCTGGAATTTTTGCGTTTAAAACAAGTGTGTTTGGCAAAACTTCCGGAATTTCATGATGGTCAGTGACAATCACTTCAATCCCTTTTTGTTTGGCATATTCCACTTCTTGCGCGCAGGAAATTCCACAGTCCACTGTGATAATAAGGTCTGGGGAAAACTGCTTTTCAATCTTGTCTATCGCGCCACACGTTAACCCATATCCGTCAACATATCTGTTCGGCAAAAAATAGTCGGCATCGATGCCCAACTTTTTCAGTGTTTTAAGCATAATTGCCGTTGCGGAAACTCCGTCAACGTCATAGTCACCAAAGATGACCACATGGTCACCCATCTGTTTTGCCAACTGCACCCTTTGAACAAGTTCTCTCATCCCACGAATAAGAAATGGGTCTAAAAGTTCGCCTGTCGAAAGGTAATTTTGTATATCTTCCTTTGAAGAATGTCCACGTGCTAAAATAAGATACATGGTGGTTGGCAGAACATTGAATTCCTTGGCAAGTTCGTCAACAAGAGCGGAATCCTTGTTAAAAAATTTCTTAAAAATCATGTTCTTAAACCTACTTTTCATAATTATTGTAACATTTTTAGCACTCTTACGCAAACAAATTTAAAGAAAAAAAACACAAAACGTGTGTTTTTCTTCATTCTGCCATGTTTTTCCCAGTGCTATCAATTTTCTCGCCAGTAAAACTGTTTATTCTATCTTTAAATTCGCTGTAAGCCTGCTTGCAAGCCAAAACGCGTTGTTCAAAAATTTCTTCTTTGCAAAGGTCTTTCCCCTTACATACACCCTTTATAAGTTCATCTCGCCTTTGCTTCATTTCGTCAATATAAGGATATTTGCTTAGTTTTATGTGATTAAATCTTTCGTCAGTGTCAAGTCCCTTGTATTGTATTCCATACTGCCCTAAATACTCTTTAATAGTAGTCCCTTGACGGCAGGCATTTACATACACCTTGTTTTGCAAGCTTGGAGATAAATCATTTCGACTGATAATTTTCCCATGACTATTTTTTGCCAGCATTTTCATTTCATTTGAAATATCATAGCCGGCATTTGGAATGTCAAGATATCTAAACTTAAAATCGTCAAGCCCCATAAACGCAAGCGCCGTTTCAGTTGTTATTTCATCATCAAAATCATTAAAACAATGTCTTTTGAAGTTTCTAAGTTTTTCATAAAGCTCTGGGGCTTTTCTTTTTATTCCAATAAACCCATCATTTTCTTTTGCAAACTTTTCGAGTTGTGTTTTTAAATACTCAACATAGTCCGCTTCAACCACACAAGACTCCATTTTTTTGTCACATAAAAGCAAAACCACAAGTGAAGCTGGCATTTGCAAGGTTTCTGCCGCCGCTTCCAATACATTGTGAAAAGCGGCATTGTCCATCTCTCTTTTGTAGATAAAATATCCATTTTCATCGCAGTATTTTGATATGTCTTGCAAACCAAGAAAACGATAGTAAATATTCGAATAATTTTTATATCCCAAACTTTTCATTGTTTCTTCAATTGAAAGTTTGTGCGCGCGTGCAAAAGTATGTAATCTTTCATAAAATGGCAAACCTTTTCTTTTAATATGAAAACTTCCACCATTTGCCAAAAAGCGTTCTATGTCCTTTCTCAACTCTTTTTCAACATCATCGGCATTCTTTCTTGCCCTAGGCTCACCCAAAAACGCAAACTTCTCTTCCAAAGTAACGCGTTTTCCATCAATAAATAAATCGCGCTTTTTAATAAACCCATACACATCGTCATGAGTTCCCAAATCAGCAACAACTCCGCCTTCATCCTTGTATTGTTTAAGCATTCTCTTCGCTTCCACAATCCACTCTTCAGTGGTCAGTTTTTTGCCGACAACTTTATTTTTCTCATCTTTTAAATTTGCCATAAACTCCCCTTGTATAATCCTATTATAATCCAAATTAGGCGAATTTTCAATATTTTTTCATATAAAAAACAAAAATTATAAGAAAACACTTGCCAAAAACAATCTCATATGTTAAAATATTTAAGCAAACAAGCACAAAGCACAGGCTCCTTAAAAACTTCGAAGAATTGGCTTACAAAAAGCGATTGCGCAAAACCGCCAACAAGGTGCGGTTTTCAATCGGCGCAAAATGAGCAATCAAACGAAAAGGCGAAGCTTTTTGTTTGAAAAACAAAAATGAGCAAAAGTGCAGAACATTAGGGTCTCCCAGAAATGCTTGACATTTTTGGGAAAAAGGAACAAACAAGCACAAAGCGAAGCTTTTGTCACTTGTGACAAAACGAGCAAAAAGCGCAGTTTGTGACGCATGCCGAAGTGGCGGAATGGCAGACGCACGGGACTCAAAATCCCGCGAGGGCAACTTCATGAGGGTTCGACCCCCTCCTTCGGCACCAGAGAAAAAACTGCATCCTGTGCTCGTTTTTGAACAAGTTCAAAAAGCATCGCTTTTGGACTTGTTTTTTCTCTTTTTTTGCCCCAGATGTAAACCGCGCTACGCTGGCGGTTTAGGGCAATCGTTTAAGTGGTTTTTTATAGACCGCGACAAGTCGCTCCCAGCCTTTGGCACCAAAAAATAATACATTTATTAAAAACAAAAAAACACTCAAAAAAGTAATCTTGAGTGTTTTTCTCTATATTTGCGCCAAATGAAAACGCAATTTTTTAGTATTTTGCGCAATCGCTTAATTAGTTCCTTATTTGGATTTTGAATGCCTTGGAACATGACAGAATTAAAGGACTTAAAAACAAAAGAGAGTCCCAAATAGAACTCCCTTTCATTTTTGACTCAATTAAGGTCAAGCTGATTATTGGATAAAATCCAAAACATGTAAAGGACTCCATAGCGGCCACTTACATACATATCAACCATATTATATGAAGTTTGCCATAAAAAGTCAATACCTATTGGCAAAAAAGTTTACTTCCTAGATTTTTGCCCATTCCTTTTATGATTAATCGTACGTGAATGTTTGTATTCACTTGTTCACTGGAAATTTCATCTATTTTTTAATTTTTCAAACTTTTGACAAACTTTAATCAATCTTTTATCAAGATAATAATATGCTTTGTCTTTAAATCCTTCTGGCAAGCCATAGTATGCTTCTGCAATTGCTCCAACAATAGCACACAATGTGTCACTGTCGCCGCCTATTGAAATGCCAGTCCTAATGGCATCTTCAAAACCAGTGCTGTTCAAAAAGCAGAATATTGCCTGTGGAACAGTGTTTTGACAAGTTTCGTTAAACACATATGTATTTTTTAAATTTTCATAGTCAAAATCCAAAGAATAATAATTTTTTTCAATATATTCTTTTATTTCTTCCTTAGAGCTTTTGTGTAAGGCAAGCCATATAGCCATAGCAGTGCATTCTGCCCCTTTCAATCCTTCTGGATGGTTATGTGAAATTTTTGTAACAAGATATGACAATTCTTTTACTTGCTGTTCGGTTTTGGCAAAATATGCAACCGGCGAAATTCTCATGGCAGCACCATTCCCAAAACTATTATAAGGTTTTGGGTCATCTTCGCCGAGCCATCCCATAAAACCTGCCCCATAACCTGCATTAGGATATTTTCGACCAAAATATTGCATTTCTTTCACTGCATATTGCTCCAATTTGTTATAATCCCCATTGCAATCCATAAGCGCTTGCGCAACTGCAATCGTCATCACACTGTCATCCGTAAAAAAACAATTTGGCGAAAAAAATATAAAATCCTTTGTTCTATGATTGTTGAACTCATACACAGAGCCAACAATATCTCCAATAATTGCACCTAACATAATTCATTCACCCTTAAAATCAGATTTTTCAAAATGCCATTTTTTATATAGGCTGCAACATGACCTTCTGCAAACCTTTCTCCCCTTATGATAAAAGTCAAATAAGTTGAAATTTGTCTCAAATTTAAAGTTTTAATTTCTTTTTCTTTAATTTCTTCTTCCTTCATGTTTGTATTATAGTTAAAATCCTCACCAAGCATTTTATACAAACTAATTAACAGACTCCAAAAATTTTTGTCATATTCAATGTAGCCCATCTCAGTCACATCCCCTATCTTTTTTGCAGGAACATCTGTATATGCACTGCCATCGTCAATGAGCTGCAATAAATTTTGACAAACGCTTTTTATACTCCCCATATTCTTTTTTTCATCCGTTTTATTCATTTTTTGTTGTTTTGATTTAAAAAATAGCATTTTTTTCTCCTTTTTTTACTATATTTTTATTATAACATAATCGCTTCACCAGTGTAAAACTTAAATTCAAGCATCAAACAAATAGACACATTTCAAATAAGCGCCTTCCCCTTTAAATTTCTTTGGCCGAGCAAAAGTTTTGTTTTTTACAAGAAGATTGTTTAACAGTCCAAAATACAAATGCCAAATTTCATTTAAAAGTTGAGCTTTATCAATTTTATGAGTTAAACATGAAATATTGGAGTTTATGATTTGTTCATACACATTTTTGAAATCTTCAATAATAATTTCCCCTAAGTTTTGAACTATTGAACCTTGTATTTGTTGCAAAACATCATAAAAACCAACAAAAACTGGAACATTAAGGCAATGATTTTTTGTTATATATCTCATTGTCTTTAAGTGTTTTAGAAAGATATTGTCTTTTACAACTTGTCCATTCATGATATTTTTAATGACATTCAAAGAATTAAAAACTATTTCTTCTTCTGGAATATCATGAAAATCTCTATCAATTTTTTTAAATTTTCCATAAAGTTTGTTGATTTGACGCAGTTTAAAATAACGAAAATAATCCAATCTATTCCCTGTTGCATTACCGAAACTTGTCAAGGAATCCTTTTTATATCTTGCGTTATTAAAACTGCAAAGCAATTTTTTATTTATAACCTTGCATAAATGCTCTTTGCTGTAACCTATAATCATATAATCTCTTCCATTCTGTTGCAAAAAAGATTGTTTCAAAAGTTGATTTTCTTCTAAATAATCAAACATAAATCCGTCAAAAATTTTACCACAAACAAAGTGATATAATGCCACCTTTGTGTCAATGTTTGGATAATGTATTTTCAAAATCTCTTTTGTTTCATTCAGCCCTGTTGCAATTATATCAAGATTTTTCTTTAAATGTTCAATTATAATTTGTTTTATTTTTTTAACATCACTCGCAAGAAAAAAAGGAAAATTCAAATTGATTTTATCATTCACAAAAGAAATGGCGGAGATATTGGAAAGCAATTCTATCGCATATGCAAAATCATCATTGCTACAAACTTCTAATTTCCTTTGCAAAGTTTTTTTAGTGTAAAATTCTCCTGGTTTTTTACTCAAAACAGATATAATTTGTTTGACAAACTTTTGTTCCATAACAAAACGAGGGTTATATTCATCAAAAGCCCCCAAATCATTATCAAAATAAAAAATATTTATATCTCCCATATTTTTATATTAAACATTTTTTGTTCTCTTGTCAAATTTTCTGTATAAAAAACAAGACAATAAATCGAAGTTTTTGCTGCTATTTTTTAAAAATTTTAATAAAAACTCTTGACTTTTTTTCGTGAAATGATATACTACTTTTTATCGAAGATAAAACTTCCAAAAAGGAGCAGAAAATGGAAACAAAAGAAAAAATCAATATTAAAGAAAAAATAGAGAAAATGATTCAAACTCGCTATGGTTTTACTTTGCAATCACACTATGAATTTTTGAATGTAAGACAAAGCCCTGTTATTGGCTTTATTGACCAAATTGGTGTTAAATCTGCTAGAATGAAAAATTATCAAAGTTTTCATGTTTGCCTTAAAAAATTGGCTGACAAGACAGGAGCTGAACAAGAAGAAATCAAAAATTGTTTAGTGGATATGTTTAAAGAAAAACAAGCATCTCAAGATGATGGAACAGCGCAAATAATTTTAAATGTTTTGTATGAATTTGGAATCAGCATGGGTGAAGAAGCAGATAAAAATGCTCGCAACAAAGACTTTGCATTAAACCCAAAGAAGGTTGCAAAAATTTGGAGAGAAAACTCAAAAGTTTCCAACAAAAAGGATGACCGCAGTAAATAAAACTTTAAAATATCTTCTTATTTGGCACAAACTAATGTTTTGTGCCTTTTTTAAGTAATTTAGTTATACTTTGTAGTAAAAAAAAGATTGCAAACGCAATCTTTTTTTGTTTTATTATTCGATTATTTGAGAAACGACACCAGAACCAACTGTTCTTCCGCCTTCACGAATAGCGAAACGAAGTCCTTGTTCGATAGCGATTTCTTTGCTAAGAGTGATTGTCATCTTAACGTTATCGCCTGGCATAACCATTTCAACGCCTGCAGGAAGTTCGATTGTTCCTGTAACGTCAGTTGTTCTAAAATAGAATTGTGGTCTGTAACCATTGAAGAATGGAGTGTGACGTCCGCCTTCTTCTTTCTTCAATACATACACTTCAGCAGCAAACTTTGTGTGTGGATGAATTGAACCTGGTTTGCAAAGAACTTGTCCTCTTTCGATTTCGTTTCTTTGAATACCACGAAGAAGAACACCGATGTTATCGCCTGCTCTACCTTCGTCAAGAAGTTTTCTAAACATTTCAACACCAGTTACAACTGTTTGTTTCTTAGAACCCATACCAACGATTTCAACAACATCGTTGATTCTAACAATACCACGTTCAACTCTACCAGTTGCAACAGTTCCACGACCAGTGATTGTGAAAACGTCTTCAACAGGCATAAGGAAAGGCTTGTCAGTATCTCTTTGAGGCTCTGGGATATAAGAATCCAAAGCATCAAGAAGTTCTTGGATAGGTTTGCAAGCAGGGTCATCAATATTTCCAGCTTGTCCAGCTTCCAAAGCTTTAAGAGCAGAACCCTTAATAATAGGAGTTTTATCTCCTGGGAAGCCATATTCAGTCAACAAATCTCTAATTTCCATCTCAACAAGGTCAAGAAGTTCAGGGTCGTCAACTTGGTCAGTTTTGTTCATGAAGACAACGATATAAGGAACACCAACCTGTCTTGCAAGAAGGATGTGTTCACGAGTTTGTGGCATTGGGCCGTCTGTTGCAGCAACAACAAGGATAGCACCGTCCATCTGAGCAGCACCTGTAATCATGTTTTTAACATAGTCAGCGTGTCCTGGGCAGTCAACGTGAGCATAGTGACGTTTGTCTGTCTGGTATTCAACGTGAGCAGTGTTAATTGTGATTCCACGAGCCTTTTCTTCTGGAGCCTTATCAATTTCATCATATCTCATTTTTTGTGCAAAGCCCTTTGCAGCGCTGTACATTGTGATAGCAGCGGTCAAAGTTGTTTTGCCGTGGTCAACGTGGCCGATGGTTCCAACGTTAACGTGTGGTTTAGATCTATCAAATTTCTCTGTAGCCATTTTAAAAAATCTCCTTTTTAATGTTTACTTTGTAATTTTAGCATACTTTTTTGAAAAAACCAAACGATTTTAACAAGTTTTTCAAAAAATTTTAAATATTTGAAAGAAATTAGGCTTTCTTCCTTGCGCCAACGATAGTTTCAGCAATATTTTTAGGAACCTCGTTGTATTTTAAGAATTCCATTGTAAATGTTCCGCGGCCTTGTGTTTGAGAACGAAGGTCTGTTGCGTAACCGAACATTTCTCCAAGTGGAACTTCAGCATTAACAACCTGAACGCCTGGTTTTGTTTCGTTTCCAGTAAGGATTCCGCGGCGAGAAGTAAGGTTTCCCATAACTGTTCCAAGATATTCATCTGGTGCTTCAACTTGAACTTTCATAATAGGTTCAAGAAGGACAGGGTTTGCCTTTGTTGCGCCATCCTTGAATGCCATAGAGCCGGCAATCTTAAATGCCATTTCGGAAGAGTCAACTTCGTGATAACTTCCGTCAATAACAGTAACTTTAAAGTCAACTGTTTCATATCCGGCAACAACACCATTCTTGCTTGCTTCTTGAATACCGTTGTTGATAGGTTGGATATATTCTTTTGGAATAGAGCCACCAACAGTCTTGTCTTCGAACACATAGCCAGAGCCTGGTTCAAGTGGTTCGATGTCGATGATACAATGTCCATACTGACCTTTACCACCACTTTGACGGATGAATTTGCCTTCAGCACGAGCGGCTTTGCGGATGGTTTCTTTGTAAGCAACCTGTGGTTTGCCGACATTTGCTTCAACTTTAAATTCTCTCAAAAGTCTGTCAACGATAATTTCAAGGTGAAGTTCGCCCATACCAGCGATGATTGTTTGTCCAGTTTCTTGGTCGGTGTAAGTTTTAAATGTAGGGTCTTCTTCAGCAAGTTTTACAAGTGCAAGCACCATTTTTTCTTGCATAAGTTTTGTTTTAGGTTCGATAGCAACGCGAATAACTGGGTCTGGGAAGTCCATACTTTCCAAAACAATAGGATGTTTTTCATCACAAAGTGTTTCGCCAGTGATGGTGTCTTTAAGCCCAACGATAGCGGCAATGTCGCCTGCGCCAACTTCTTTGATTTCTTCTCTTTGATTTGCGTGCATACGAATAAGACGCCCAACTCTTTCCTTTTCGCCCTTGTTAGAGTTGTAAACATAAGAGCCAGCTTCAAGTTTTCCAGAATATACGCGGAAGAATGCAAGACGTCCAACAAATGGGTCTGTCATAATCTTAAACGCAAGCCCAGCGAAAGGTGCATCTTCGCTTGGTGCGCGAGTTTCAGTTTGTTCTGTTTCTGGGTTAAGTCCTTCGATGTGGTCAATGTCAAGTGGAGATGGCAAATATTCTACCATAGCATCCAAAAGCATCTGCACACCCTTGTTTTTGTAAGAAGAACCGCAAAGAACAGGCACTAATGTTCTTGAAATAGTTGCCTTACGAAGCGCTTTTTTAAGTTCGTCAAGAGAGATTTCTTCTCCTTCGAAATATCTTTCCAAAAGTGCATCGTCAGTTTCAACAATCTTTTCAATCATTTCGTCATGAAGTTTTTGAGCCTTGTCTTTGTATTCTGCCGGAATGTCAACGATGTCAATTTTTGTTCCAAGGTCATCTTCATAAACTTCAGCCTTCATTGTAAGAAGGTCGATAATTCCGCTGAATGTATCAGCTTCTCCTATAGGCATTTGAATTGCAATAGGATTTGTTTTCAATCTGTCTCTGATTGAATTTACGCAACCATAAAAGTCAGCAGCATCTCTGTCCATCTTGTTGACATAGATGATTGTTGGAACTTTGTATTTGGTTGATTGACGCCAAACAGTTTCTGTTTGTGGTTGCACTTTGTCACGCGCAGAAAGAATTAAAACCGCCCCGTCAAGCACTTTCAAAGAACGTTCAACTTCAACAGTGAAGTCAACGTGTCCTGGAGTGTCGATAATGTTGATTTTGTGACCTTTCCAGTGGCAAGTTGTGCAGGCAGAAGTGATTGTAATGCCACGTTCTTGCTCCTGTGCCATCCAGTCCATAGTGGCCTGTCCATCATGCACTTCCCCAATCTTGTGATTTTTACCAGTGTAGAACAAAATACGTTCTGTTGTAGTGGTTTTTCCGGCATCGATATGAGCCATAATTCCCACGTTTCTGGTAAGTTCAAGGTTTGTAGCCATAATTTTTCTCCTTTTTTAAATTTGTCTATTTCGGCAAAACCTGCATTTTGGCTTGTTTTTGCCACTAACATGGCAAAAAGCGGCGCTTTTACATTTGGTTTTGCCTTCTTAGCGACCAAACGCAAGTCGCGGCAATGCCTGGCGACTTGGTCGCTACTACTGTGGAACATTTTATATGCGAAAGAATAATCTTCGAAGCCCCACTCCAACACAAAAAATATGTATTGACAATCATATGGAAAAATGTTATAATTTTTTTGAAATTAATTTGGAGGGATTATGAAAACACAACAACAGATATTGGATGAAAAGTTAATAAGCGCTGTCAAAGAAAAAAACATAAAAAAAGCGCAAAAATATCTTGAAGAAGGAGCAAATCCAAATGCTATAGACAAAACTTGCGAAACAGTTTTGTCGATGGCAACTGAACTTGAGAATGTCAGCATGGCGAAACTTCTTGTTAAATATGGTGCAGATATTAATGCCTTAGACAATGATGGAAACAATGTCTTAATGTTGTCTGGAGATAATTTTATGATGAAGTTTTTCATTGAAAATGGTGCAAATGTAAACAGTACAAATAAAAATGGATTTACTCCTTTAATGCGTGCCGTAAGATGGAACATTCCAAACACAGTTAAAATGCTTATTAAGAAAGGTGCGGATGTTAATGCTTTAGACAAATATTGCAATTCCCCTTTAATGTTTGCTGCAAACAAAAATAATATAGAAATTGTAAAAATCCTTGTTGAAAATGGTGCTAATGTGAAGGCTATGAATACATACGGCTCAACGGCTCTTCATATGTCAGCATTAAATGAAAATGCAGATATGTTTAAATTACTTTATGACAATGGTGCAACCCCAAAAATAAACTCTGACATAGAAATGCATATGTTTTTTAGATTGCAACTTGACAAAGTTGTAACCGAAAACAACATCTCTCAATCCACAAACAAAAGTGAAAAACAAAATCCTACATTTGAAAAATAAAAATTCACTCCCATCATGTTTAATAAAGCGAAACATCTCAAAAGATTTCCGTTTAGAATGATGGAGTGTTTTTTTTATGTCGATTTCGAAGTTCCTACTTGCACATAAAAAAGTCCATCTGGTTTTTGTAAGCTTTTCTTGGGGCACCCCAAAAGTTCTTAATACTTTTTGCCAAAGGCAAAAACGAGCATCAAATACAGTTTTGCCGCAGTGTTCGGCAAGCAAAATTGAAATCGCACTCCTGCCGCCAGCAAAATGTCCAGCGGAATTTTGCAAGGCTAAAAG
>CANRCQ010000009.1 GCA_947629145.1 uncultured Clostridia bacterium | reverse complement strand
GCTAAAATCAAGTGGGAGAAGCGAAAGGAACTTTTGGACAAGGTTTCGGCGCAAATAATATTGCAAAATTATCTTAACGAAAATCCAAAGAAATAAAGGAGCGATTATGGATAAGAAAAAAATTCAAAAAATTGAAGAAGTTTCAGACAGAGTAGAAGAAGAAGTTGCAAACATGGACATTGTTGACATTCTTTTGGATGAAGACAACAAAGACCCTATTGTTTTGGTTGACGGAAACGGAAAAAGATTGTCTTTTGAACAGATTGCTGTTATTCCACACAACGACAAGCTTTATGCAATTTTAAAGCCAATCGACCATATTGACAATGTTGAAGATGATGAAGCAATTGTTTTCTACGTTCAGGAAGAAGAAGGCAAAGAGCCTGTTTTGATGGTTGAAACTGACGAAAAAGTTGCAATCGATGTTTTTGAAGAATACTATGACCTTCTTGACGAAGCCGAAGGCAAGAAGAAAAAGAAAAAATAAATTTGAATAATTTTACCCTTTTTTGACAAAATATTATTACAAGGTTAGATGCCTTGAAAAAAGGGGGTAAAACTATGTTTGGTAGAAAAAAGGCAAAGATGAAAAACAGCGAAGCCGCTATGGAAAACGCAAGCTCTTCTGCAAAGTCCAAAACTTCAAACTGTGGTGCGAAGGCAAAATGTGGGACTTGTGGAAAGAAAAAGTCTTCTGCAAAAGCGAGCAAATAGTTAAACCTGCCTAAAAAACCACACAATTTTTTCTGTGTGGTTTTTTTATATCTTCCAATCATCAGGAAATGGCACAGAGATGTCTATCTGCTGTTTTGTGCGAAAATGTTCAAAGTAAATTTCTTTTAAAATTAAAAATGCGTGTTCTTGGGCATTTCCATAAATGCTGTCGCCAACAACAGGATGTCCACAAGACGACATATGCAAACGAATTTGATGGGTTCTGCCAGTTTCCAATTTGAATTTCACAAGGCAGGTGTTTTCATAGTTTTTCACAGGGAAAACATGGGTGATTGAAGGCTTGCCTTCTTTTGAAATAATGCGTTTGTGTTCATTGATGCCGTCTTTCACAACGGTTAAAATTGGCTTGTCGATGGTGAAAGGACTTTCGATATTGCCTTCACAAAGTGCATAATAGGTTTTGTCCAACTTGATTTTGTTGTAAGCAAACACATTTTTTGCAATTACAACAATTCCGGCAGTTTCCCTGTCCAAACGGCCAACAATTCTTAGCACAAAATTTTTGTCTTTTTCAAGCATATATTTCATAACTTGACCGCCAAGATTGTCATAAAAGTGCGAACGATTTGGCGTGCAAGATAGGTTGTGGGGTTTGTTGACAATAAGATAATCATCATCTTCATATAAAATATCAAGTTTGCCGTCACAAAGGGCAATATCTGTCGATTTGTTTGGGCTTTTCAATATTTCAAGGACATCATTTTGGCTGATTTTAGCCCTTATATTGACAACTTCGCCATTGAGTTTTATGGAATTTGGGGCGTTTCGCAGATTTTTAATATAGTTTTCGGCACACTTCATATTTTTAAGAAAAAAATAAACAGTCGGCTGTTTTAAGTTTTTGATACTTTCAATTTTGAACTTTTCATATTCTAACATATCAATATTTTAACACATTTTTGCAAGGGTTGGCAAATAAATTATTGAAATTTGGTTGACTTAAAATTTGGAATGTGTTAGAATTGCACTATTAAAAGGCGATGATAAAAGACAAGTAGATTTTGTGAGTTTCTTTTAGAGAGTCTGTGGGGCTGGAATACAGGCAGAAACAGCAATTTTGAATTCACTTTTTAGCCGCACCTTGAAGGTTTGCTGTAGGGGTTGCCGTTTGCGCTGCGTAAATGCGTTTAACAAGGCGAAATTTTTCGCGAAGTTAGGTGGTACCACGATTGTTCAGTCGTCCTAATAATTAGGGCGATTTTTTTATGAAGGGGGAAAAATGAAAAAGAAACTTGAACAAATTAAAGAAAATGCACTCAAAGAGATAAATGCTCTTGGGGGACTTAAAGAACTTGATGAAGTTCGCGTAAAATATCTTGGAAAGACTGGCGAACTTACAACGATTTTGCGTGGAATGAAAGATGTTCCTGCAGAAGATAGACGCGAGATTGGAAGCCTTGCAAACACTGTAAGAGAAAGCATTGAAACGGCTCTGTCTAATAAGTGGGCAGACCTTGAAAATGCACAACTTCTTGCAGATATGGAAAAAGAAAAAGTGGATATAACTTTGCCAAGCACAGGGACAAAGAAGGGAAGTTTGCATCCGCTCACTCGCTTCAACAACAAATTTATGGAGATTTGCGTTGAAATGGGCTTTACTGTTATTCAAGGGCCAGAAGTTGAAACTGACTATTACAACTTTGAAGCATTGAATGTTCCAAAAAACCATCCTGCACGCGATATGCAAGATTCTTTCTATATCACTGACAATATTTTGATGCGCACACAGACATCTAATATGCAAATTCGTGCGATGGAAAAAATGAAGCCACCATTTAAGGTTGTTTGTCCTGGCAGAGTTTACAGAAACGACAGTGACAGTTCTCACTCTCCAATCTTCAACCAGTTTGAAGCACTTGTCATTGACGAAAATATAGGGCTTAAAGATTTGATGTTTATGATAAAGGAAATTCTCAAAAAACTTTATGGCGAAGATATTAAGATAAGGGTTCGTCCTTCTTATTTCCCATTTACAGAACCATCCATTGAAATTGACGCAACTTGCCAGATGTGTCAGGGGAAAGGGTGTAATCTTTGCAAAGGAACTGGCTTTTCAGAATTTTTTGCGGCAGGAGTTGTCAATCCAAAAGTTTTGGAAATGAGTGGAATTGACAGTAAAAAATACAGCGGATTTGCGTTTGGGCCAGGCATTGACAGAAGTGTTATGGTGACAAACAAAATCCCAAACATCAAATATTTGTTTAGAAACGATATGCGTTTTTTAAAACAGATGAGATAGAATATTTTGAGGTAGTATGCATTGCATAATACACCATATATTGTGTTTTTAAAGGAGATTGAATTATGAAAGTGACTTATAATTGGCTTAACGATTTTGTGGATTTGAAAGGAATTTCCCCAGAAGAAGTTGCCAAAAAATTGACGGTTTGCGGACTTGAAGTTGAAGATGTTATTTATATGAACAAACATTTGCATGATGTTTATGTTGGGCATATTGACAAGATTGAAAAACATCCAGAAGCGGACAGACTTTTTATTTGTCAAGTTGATGTAGGCTTTAAAAAAGTTCAAATCATCACATCGGCAACGAATGTTTTCGAAGGGGCAAATGTTCCTGTTTCTTTGGATGGAGCCGACCTTGCAAACGGAGTGAAGATTAAACCTACAAATTTCCGTGGGGTTCAAAGTGATGGAATGTTTTGTTCTGGCGAAGAACTTGGCATTGACGAAAACTATTTTGAAGGCGCAGGTGTTAATGGGATTTTGATTTTGCCATCTTCTTTTAAGGCTGGCGAAAAAATTGAAGATGCACTTTTGCTTAATGATGTTGTCTATGATATAAATGTTACACCAAATCGTCCAGACTGCAACAGTGTCGTTGGAATTGCACACGAAATTTGTGCTATTTTTGGGCTTCCTTTTAAAGATTTTGATGTTTCTTATAAGACTGTCGGCGGAAATGTGAACAACTTTGTTTCCGTTGATGTTCAAACAAAAAATTGCCCAAGATATATGGCGGCTTATATTAAAAATATCAAACTTGAACGCAGTCCATTGTGGCTTAGAAGCAGGCTTTTTGGCGTTGATATTAAAACAATTAACACGATGGTTGATATTACAAACTACATTTTGATTGAACAAGGTCAGCCTATGCACGCATTCGATTATCGCTATCTTGACGGCAAAAAAATTGTTGTTCGTCAAGCAAGAAAAGGCGAAAAACTTTCTGTTTTGAATGGCAACACTTATGAACTTGATGAAGATGTTATGGTTATTGCAGATGAAAATAAACCTGTTGTTATTGCAGGAACTATTGGCGGCGTGAACAGCGCTATTGCTGACGACACAACTGAAACTGTGTTTGAATGTGCTGTTTTTGACCTTAAAAGTGTAAGACTTACGGCAAAGAAGTTTGGGCTTAGAACGGATTCTTCTGCAAGATATGAAAAAGGGGTTAATATAAATTCTCCAACTTTGGCATTAAGGCGCGCACTTCATCTTGTAAATCAGCTGCATTGTGGCGAAATTGTTGATGGAATTATTGATAAGTGTTCTAAAAGGCTTGGCGAAAGCGAAATTTTAAATATTTCTTATTCAAAAGTTTGTAAGATTCTTGGTGTTGATATTCCAAAAGAAAAGATGCTTCAAATTTTGAATGGACTTGGAATTGTGACATCCTTTAAGGGTGAAGATATTTTGGTTTGCAAGCCACCAATTCTCCGTGAAGATATTAAAAACGCAAATGATATTGCGGAAGAAGTGATAAGAATTTACGGCTATGATGTTTACAACGATATGAAAGGCGGACTTTTTGAAAACTGCACAACCACGATTGGACAGTTTGAGCCACGTCTTGTTATGGAAAACAACTTTAAAAATGTTTTGGTGGATGCCGGTTTTTATGAAACATTAAATTATTCGCTTTACACGGCATCTGCTTGTGACAAACTTCTTATTCCAGAAAATGATGAACGCAGAAAAGTGATTAAAATCGCAAATCCTATAAGCGAAGATATGTCAACTGTTCGAACGGTTATGGCGCACGCGCTGTTACTGGATATCGCTTACAATCTGTCTGTTGGCAACAAAGATTTGAGATTTTTTGAAACTGGAAGAGTGTATTTGCCAAAAGAACTGCCACTGAAAGAACTTCCTGTTGAAAATAACAGACTTTCTTTTGCGGTATGTGAACAAGGCTATGACTTCTTCCAACTTAAAAGTGTTGTTGAGAATTTGCTTATTGGCACTTCTTTGTCTTATTCGCTTAAACGCAGCACTCAGCCTTATCTTCACAGCGGAGTGAGCGCAGATATTGTTGCCGAAGATGGCAAAATTGTTGGACACTTTGGGAAAATTCACAAAACTGTGTTAAAAAATTATGGAATTTCACAAGATGTTTATTATGGCGAACTTGACAGTGACTATCTTGCTTCTCTTCCTGAAAAGGTGTATGCAACAAAAGAGATTTCAAAATTTCCAGCAGTTGAAAGAGATATTGCAGTTGTTGTGGATGAAAAGATAGACAATGAAACTTTGATGTCAGCAATCAAATCTGCTTGTGGCAAAATTTTCTACGATGTGCAACTTTTTGATGTTTACAGAAGTGAATTCCTGGGAGCGGACAAGAAGAGTATGGCATACAAGATTGTGTTTATGAGTGAAGAAAAAACCTTAACTGGCGATGAAATCACGGCGCAAGTAAACAAAGTTGTTAGAACTTTGGAATACAAGTTTGGCGCAAAGCTTAGAGAGATATAGTGGTGTTATGCAATAAAATGTATTGCATACTACACAATATATTGTGTTTGGAGTGAAAATGATTTATCTTGACAATGCAGCAACTACAAAGATGTTTGATGAATGTGTGCAAACTTTTCGCACATATTCTTGTGACAAATTTTTCAATCCATCCGCGCTTTCCATTGCGTCTATGGAAGTGACGAAAAATATATTAGGTACAAGCAAATTTTTACTTGAAAAACTTGGGGCAAATGTTGGAGATATTATCTATACTGGGTGTGCGACTGAAAGCAACAATCTTGCAATAAAGGGTAGTGTGAGAAATGGCGTTTGGGAATATGTGTTTTCATCTGGCGAGCATCCATCAGTGTATAATGTCGCAAAAAAGTTGGAGCAAGATGGCTGTGTGGTGCATTTTGTTCCACTTAAAAATGACGGAACTTGCGATTTGGATGAACTTAAAAAAGTGTTGAATGAAAAAACAAGGCTTATCAGCATTATGCACGTTAGCAACGAAACTGGCGCGCTCAATGATTTAGTTGAAATATCTAAGTTGAAACAAAAGTTTTGTCCAAAGGCGATTTTGCACGTTGATGGTGTTCAGGCATTTATGAAAATTCCTTTCAAATTATCACAGACATCCGTTGATTTGTATTCATTTAGCGCACATAAAATCCATGGGCCGAAGGGGGTTGCGGGGCTTTATGTTAAAAACAAAGGGGCGCTTAAAGAACTATTTCAGGGCGGTGGTCAGCAGTTTAATCTGCGTTCTGGCACGGAAAATGTTGCTGGAATTATGCAACTTAAAACTGCGGTTGAGTTGATTGATGTTGAGAAAAACTATGAAAAAGTTATGCATCTTAAAAACTTGTTTAAAGATGCTTTAAATGTTGATGGGATTGTAATCAATGATTTTGGCGGCTCTCCTTACATATTGAATTTGATGTTTTTGGGTGTTAAAGGGGAAACTATGCTTCACGCACTTGAAGAAAAGGGTGTGATTGTTGGGCTTGGAAGTGCTTGTTCGGCAAAAAAGGCTGGAAATCGCATTTTGCAAGAGTTGGGTTTTTCCAAAGATGAGATTATTTCAAGTGTTAGAATAAGTTTTAATGCTTACATGACCGAGAGTGAAATTTTAGATGCTGCAAAAATTATCTGTGAAGTTTATGCTGATATTAAAAGAAGGGTGCAATGAATAAAGTTCTTTTGCTAAAATTTGGAGAGTTGTTTTTGAAAGGCAGAAATCGTCATGATTTTATCAAACTTTTAAAGACAAACATATTGAAAAAATTGCATGGATATGAATGCCGACTTGAAGAAACGCAAGGTCGTCTTGTTTTATCTGGCTATCAAGAGCAAAAAGAAGACGAAATCATCTATAAATTGCAACAAGTTTTTGGATTGATTGCAGTGATGGATGCAAAAGAAATTGATACATCCATGCAGAGTATCGAAAGTGAAGTTTTAAACATTGATTTAGGCGGAGTAAAGACATTTAAGGTTTCAACTAAACGCGCTGACAAGACTTTTTCAATGACTTCGATGGATATGGACAAGCATCTTGGGGAGATTGTTCTTGACAAATTTTCCAATTTGAAGGTTGATTTATACGAGCCAGAAGTGACGATTTATGTTGAAATTAGAAACAACGGAAAAACCTATATATATAATAGGTTGCACAAATGTGCTGGTGGGCTGCCACTTGGAAGTGCTGGAAAAGGGCTTTTGCTGCTCTCCGGTGGGATTGACAGCCCTGTTGCCGGTTACCTTATGGCAAAAAGGGGGCTTGAATTTGAAGCAGAGCATTTTCATTCTTATCCTTACACAAGCATTCAGGCAAAGGAAAAAGTGATTGAACTTGCAAAAGAAATTTCGGCATACTGTGGGAAAATTAAACTTCATGTTGTTTCATTTACTGAAATTCAAGAACAAATTCACAGGTGCTGTGACAGCGAATATATGATTACGATTATGCGAAGAATTATGATGCGAATTGCAGAGAAGATTTGCGAGAAAAACGATTTGGGTGCGATAATCACAGGCGAGAGTCTGGGGCAGGTGGCAAGCCAAACTATGCAAAGTATGAATGTGACAAACTCTGTTGTAACTTTGCCAGTGTTTAGGCCGCTTATTGCTTTTGACAAAGAAGACATAATGGACATAGCAAGAAAAATTGGAACATACGAAACTTCGATTTTGCCTTACGAAGATTGTTGCACAGTGTTCCTTCCAAAAAATCCTGTGATAAGGCCGACAATTAAAAGGGCACAGGAACTTGAAAAAAACTTGGATATAGATATGCTTGTCCGCCAGGCGCTTAATGATGAAGAAGTTATTGAAATAAACAATTATTAAAAAAACGCAAGATAACTTGCGTTTTTTTCTTATAAATTTCTTCCTTCTGGGGAGTGCTTTTTTACATGACGTTCTTCGTTGTTAAAATCTTGGTTCTTGTGGTGGAATTTAACACTGTCATCAATTATTGATTTTGCAAAACCTTGCAACTCTTCTTTGTGTTTAACATCGGCAAGTTCCTGTCTTTTAGCGGCAACTATTGGTTGATAAATTGCATTTTCTCTTTCGACAATTTCTTGAATTTCTTGTTGAGAACCGTCTGGAGTAATACATTTATTGGTGAGTTGAACCAAAATTTTTCTGTATTGTTCTGCAATTTCTTCCATTGCAGCACATCCTTTCTCAAAGGATTCTGCAGGGGTGTTTCTTAATGTTTCATAAAATTTATCTCTATCAATTTCTGTAGTAGAAGTTGCTATATTTTTATCTTTATCAATTTCCTTAGTATGAGTTTCTATATATCTATCTTTAATAATTTCTGCATTAGAAGTTGCAGCATATTTATCTTTTGCATACTCAACTATTCTATCATTAAATTTGTTATATGCGGCTTCAAAATGGCTGATAAAATAGATATAGAGTGTATGTCTCTTTTTTTCGTCCTCACTGGAACGCATAAAATCGCCAACTGTTTTTAATTGTTTGGTTGCTAAATATGTAAAAAGTGGCTCCATTTCGGCAAGTGATTGAGCATCGAACAAATTTTGAAGGGGAGTGGTGTCGTCTTTGCATGCTTCTCTTAATGTTGATGTTAAAATTTTTCTTTTTAATACATATTTTCTTTTTTGAACTGGTTTGACTTCGGCAGGCTCTTGTGTAGGCTGGTTTTGAGCTTTGTCGAGAAGATTACTGTATAATTTTTTTGTAAAGGTAGATAATCTTGCAATAGAACTATCAAAGTTGCTAAGTTGTTCATCGGCTTTACTATACATATTAATATGACTATGTTCGTATAAATTCGTTACATTTTCAATAATGTCTTTAAACAATAACAATTCAGGAAACTTTTTATAAACTGAATAAACTGCATTTAAAGTATGGTCTGTTTTTTGAAAAATTTCATATGCCTTCAAAGCACGTTGTTTTGCTTCTTCAACTGAGTTGGCAAGTTTCCACTTTTTTGCAATAGCGCTTTTAAGTTCTTCATCGCTTTTGCCAAGAATTCTTGTCTTTACCTTTACATGATTTCTATCATAATAATAAACACTCATTTGTTTTCTCCTTTTTTTACTTTCTAAGTATAGCATATTGGGGGATGATAAGTCAATGTTCAAATTTAAATTTTTTGTTTGTTTGATGAGAGTCTATTAAAAAATAAAAATGTATACTCATTTATAATTATAAATTTCAAATTTATAAATTTTCATAAAACGAAATTTTTATAAAAAATTGATGAATAAATATACAAAAATCGCTTGCATATTTATAAATTTTAGTGTATAATAATCAAAAATGCATGAATAAACATAAATTTATATTTATGCATAAACGGCTACACACCGCTAAAATACGAATGTGTAGCGTTTGAAGGAGGATGCAATGGCACGCAGTTCTAGACAATCAAAAATTTTGGAACTTATATCCACAAAAGAGATTGAAACGCAAGATGAACTTGCAAGAGAACTTAAAAATGCAAACTTTGAAATCACCCAAGCAACTATTTCGCGTGATATTAAAGAACTTGGGTTGACAAAAATTCTCAGTAGCACTGGCAAGTATAAGTATGCTATTCTTGGTGGCGAGCAGCAAGTTGTTTCCAACAAATACATAAACATTTTTAAAGAAAGTGTTATTTCTGTTAAGCCAGCGCTTAATCTTGCTGTTGTCAAAACAATCAAAGGGATGGCTGCTGGAGTTTGCTCGTTTATTGACAAACTTAATTTAAACGAACTTCTTGGCGCAACCTATGGCGATGACACTGTGATGCTTATTTTCCCTTCAACAACTTTGGCTGGTGAAGCAGTTGTCACTTTGCAAGATATTATGTTATAATCTTTTTGTAGGAGAGAAAGATGCTTTCTTCTTTAACATTGACAAATTTTGCTTTGTTTAAAAAGCAGACTATTGAGTTTAAAGATGGCTTCAACTGTCTTTTGGGGCAATCTGGTGCGGGCAAGAGTATTGTGATTGACGCACTTAGTTTTTCTCTTGGGGCGAAGGCTGATAAAACTTTTATTCGTTCTGGGGAAAGCGCGCTTCGGGTTGATGCCGTTTTTGAAAATTTGACAGCGGAGCAAATAGCCATGCTTAATGACTGGGAAATTGATTTTGATGGCGAACTTATTCTGTCACGAACCTTGTCGCAGGATGGAAAATCATCTGTGAAAATGAATGGGCTTCCTGTCACACTTAAAATGTTGCAAACTTTTGCATTGTCGTTGGCTGATTTTTGTGGGCAGCATGACAGTGTTGGGCTTTTGAATGTAAACAATCATCTTTCGCTTTTGGATAGATTTGCCGGAAGTGAAGTTACAAATCTTTTAGGTGATGTTGGCGAAACCTATGACAAACTTAAAGCCGTTGATGCGCAGATAAAAGATATGGGCGGAGATGATGCACAGCGCGCTCGTGATAAAGAACTTTTGGAATATCAAATTGAAGAGATTGAAAATGCACATTTGCAACTTGGAGAAGTGGAAGAACTTAAAAAGCGCTTTGATTTTATCTCTTCAGCGGAAAAGATTTTTGAGCAGGTTGGAAGCGTTCTTGAAAAACTTGATGCAGGAAGAGAGAATGTGACATCCATGCTTTATGATGCCAAGAATGAACTATCGCAATTTTCTAATTTTGAAGATATAGAAGAATGCCGTCAAAGGATTGAAAATTCTTATTATGAGTTGAAAGATGTTGCTGAAACACTTGAAACGATAAGGCAGAACACCGATTTTGACCCAAAGGAACTTGAACGAATTGATGCAAGGCTTGACCTTATTAAATCCCTTTCGCGAAAATACGGCAAGACGGTTGAAGATATTTTGGACTTTCAGGAAAAATGTCAACAAAAACTTGAAAATCTGGAAAACAGTGTGGAAATTTTGGACAAACTTCAAACTCAAAAACAACAACTTGAAGATGCCTTGCAGGTTCAATGTCAAAAACTGAGTGAATGTCGCAAGAAATATGCGCTTGTGTTTGAAAAGTCCATCTCAAAGGAACTTGAAGATTTGCAAATGCAAGGCACGGCATTTAAGGTTTGTTTTGAACAAACTTCTCCATCTAAAAAAGGCTTTGACAGTGTGAAGTTTATGTTTTCCGCAAACAAGGGGCAGGACATTCACGATTTGCACAAAACGGCATCTGGCGGAGAACTTTCAAGACTTTTGCTTGCATTCAAAAATGTAATGTTGGAAAAAGAAAAGGTGCAAACAATTGTGTTTGACGAAATAGATGCTGGCATAAGCGGTCACACGGCTGGGAAACTTGCAGAAAAACTTGTGAACATCTCAAAATTCACGCAGATTATTTGCATCACACACACGCCAGTTGTGGCATCAAAAGCGGATGAATTTTTGCTTGTTGAAAAACAGATTGTGGATGAAAACACTGTTTCAAAAGTGTCGCACTTGGACAAAGATAGTGCTGCACTGGAAGTTGCAAGGCTTATTGATGGCGCAGTTGATGTTTCACAAACGGCAATCAATCATGCTAAACAGTTGTTTGAAAACAAATAAAACAGTTATGAAAACATAACTGTTTTATTTTTATAATAATTCGCCACCTTCTTTCATATTTATATAGAAAGGGGGCTTGTATGGCTAATTTTTTTGCAGATAATTTTTCTCAATGTGCGGCGCTTGCTGTGTTTTTGCTTGCGATGTGTCCAATGATTGAAAGCAAAATTGCAATTCCTTTTGCACTGTCAAGTGTGCTTTGGGGTGACTACACTCTTTCGCCTTTGGTTGCCTTTGTCGTGGCTTTTGCTGGGAGTATGCTGCCAAGCATTTTTATAATTCTTCTTGCAAGGTTTATCAAAAATCGAACAAGTGGCTTTGTGCATGATAAATTTACAACTTTTGTTTCAAAACACTATCAAAACAGGCTGGAAAATGTTTCTTCAAAATCAAGTATTTTGCGAAAGTGTATGGCTGTGGCAACTTTTGTTGCAGTTCCGTTGCCACTGACAGGGACTTATGCAGGAAGCATTATTTCAGGATTTACAAATCTAAAAATTTGGCAGTGTTTTTTAAGTGTGCTTATTGGCGAACTGGTGTCGTGCGGTGTGATTTTGGCGCTTTGCTTGTTGTTTGAAAACTCCGCTTTTTATGTGCTTTTGGCATCAGTTTGTTTGCTTTTGGTGTTTTTGCTTGCAAATTTTGTTGTCACACTTGTTTCTAAAATAAAAAAGAAAAGAGATGTTAATTCGTCCTTCAAAGACTAATTCTCTCTTTTCATTTTTAAGTTAAGTCTTTGATTTGCGACTTAACTTATTTGTATTGTCTGCGATAATTTTAAAATTATTCAAACTTTTTAAAAATTATTTTGCGTATCTTTTAAACAAGAATTTTTTGATGTAATAGTTGACTGGGAAGGCGAGTAGTATTGCCAAAATTGGAACAAGCAAACTTGTAAGATAATGTGCAAATGTTTCATACTGCATTCCTGCAATCACGTTTGCAACAAGCACAACCACGCAACCAAGCACAAATATTGCCCAATTTACAACTGCATTGTAGTTTAATGTTGCTTTTTTACTTGGCATAACTTTGTGAATTATAAACGCAATTATGCAGTAAACTAGGAACAAAATTGGCACTGTGTAAAACAAGAAGTTTGAACTTACATTCAAAAGCTTTGCGCCACAAATTATGCCAAACAAAACTGTGCAGCCTATTGCGGAGAGTAAAAGCAAAATTGTAGATGAAATAAATGTAAGGAAATTTGTGTTGTGAATGCGTTCTACACTTGTCTTTTTGTATTCCTTAAACTCAATGCCGTGACCGTTGTAATAGGATTTTAGGCTGTTGTAATCAACAAAACTTGCCATATCATTGTAATTTTCGCTTTCTTCTTTGACTGGAATCTCTTTGACAGGCTTTTCTTTTTTGCGTTCAAAAAGTTTGCTCATCATGTCTTTGTAGGTTGGCTCTAAGTTGGTGTCGCGTTTTGGCGCTGGAAGGTTGTCTGCCGTCACATCTATATCAATATTAGGCGGAGTGATTTTGCGCTGAATTGGAATTTCATTTTCGTTGATTTTAGGCTCTGTGATAAAGATAGCATCGTCTGTTTCAGGCTCTTCCACTTCTGTTGTTGGCTCTTTAACAGGGGCAGGCGCTTCTTCTTGGTGATTTTCACGCGCCGATAAAAGCGAAGATTTAAGTTGTGCAATGCGCTGTCTTTGAAGTTCTTGGTCTTCGGCACTTTCATACACAACAGACATTTCAATTTGATTGTCTGCAAAACTTTTGCGTTTGCGATATTTATTAAACTCACTTGCTGTATCGTAAAGGCGCTTGTTTTGTTCTTGTTTTTCTTCAGTTGTCAATCTTTCTTCCGGATTTAAGAACACAGCATCATCTTTTGGTGCTGGTTCAATATATTCGCTCTTTTCTTCGACAGTTTCCTCTTCAGGTTGTTGTGGCATTGAAAAGATGTCCATTTGATTTTCAACAACTTCAGGTTGTTGTGGTTTTTCTTCTTTTACAACTTCTTTCTTTTCTTCCTTAACAAGGTTGAAAAGGCTGTCTTGTTGCAAAAATACAGGCTTTGGCTCGCTTTCCTGTGGTTCTTCTTGTGCTTCTTGGGTGTAGGTGGCATTGGCAAATTCTGCGGCAAGTTCTTCAAAAGCGCGTTTGCCGCTTGTTGTGATTGTGTAATAATGGCGTTTTCCACCAAGGTCGCTTTCTCCCCAGAATGACGAAGAAACAAAACCTTTCTTTTCCATACGCGTAAGGCAGGAGTAAAGGGTTGGTTTTTTCATGATGTAATTTCCGCCAGTTTTAGCGGAGATGTATTCGATGATTTCAAGCCCATATTTAGAGCCTTGCATAAGGCTGTCAAGCACCAAATATGAAACTTGTCCATTTGAATTAAATGCCATAATTTTGCCCTCTTGTATATATTTTAAAATATATAAATAAACTTTGTCAAATAAATTTAGGGGTATTATGCAAAAATTTTTTAACTGCATACTACAACAAAATACATGGTATTATGCAATAAGGCAATACAATATATTGTGTAGTATGCCATAAAAATAAAATTTATCTTTTTTCTTTTGAAATTGTTTTGCTAAAATTTTTTTTAAGTTGTATAATGACAATATGGAAATTAAAATTATCAAGGAAAAAAGAAAGACAATTTCACTTAAACTTTTAGACAGCGCCCATGCCGTAGTGAAAGCACCAATAAGAATGAGTGATGCAAAGATAAACGAGTTTATCGCTGAAAAAAGAAACTGGCTTGACAAGGCTTCTGCCAAACTTTTGGCGCGAGAAACTTTTGCTGACGAGTTTGACCTTTTACATTTTGTTTATCTTGACGGCAAAAAACAGTTTAAAACAGAAGAACTTGCCATTGATTATAATGATTTTTCGCCTTCTAAGAAAAACAAGACGATTATGAATTTCTACCTTTCCAAATTTGAACAATTGAGCTCTCTTGTGGAAGATGTTTCAAACAAAAGTGGGCTTGTGTATAGAAAACTTCTTCCCACAAATTCGGTTCGTGTGTGGGGGACTTATTCCAGCGAAAGGGTGATGAAACTGAATTTTAAACTTGTGATTTTGCCAAAGGAACTTCAATATTATGTTGTTGTGCATGAACTTTGCCACAGTTTGCACTTCAATCACAAGCCAAAATTTTGGGCAAGTGTGGAAAAGTTGTGTCCAAATTACAAGGAACTTAAAAAGCAACTTGCGGCATTTTCCTTTGTTTTAAAAAATAGGTTTGTTTGAATATAAAAGCAAAAACGGAAGAAACTAAGAAGTATGAAAAAAGGCAAAATTTTCTTAGTTTCTTTTTTGATTGTCTTTGCGATTGCACTTTCTCTCACAGCGCCGCTTTGTGAGATTTTTTCGCTTGAAAACGGCTTTTTGGCAGGCTATGAAGATGTGCAAGTGGCAAATTCCACAAACCGTTTTGGGCTTTTTATAAAAACTCAACTTGAAGAAAAGGAAAGTCAGGTTGCAGGCGAAAAGGTTAAGCAAAACGAAGTTGTTTTTAAACTTTTTGGATTTATTCCTATTCGCAAAGTTGACGTCAAACTTTGCACGGATGACGTGTATTATGTGGGTGGTGTTCCCATTGGGCTTGACATAATTTCGCGTGGGGCAATTGTCATTTCAAGCGAAAATCCTTCTTTAAAAGAAGGGGACATTATAACGAAGATTAACGGTCAAGAAATTGAAAACTTGGGGCAGATTGAAGGTTTTTTGGAAATTCAACCTGAAGAAGCCGAAATCGAATATCTCCGCAAAAACAAGCCTACAAAAACCATTTTGAAAACCACGCGCGATGAGTTTGGAAAACTGAAACTTGGGCTTTGGGTTAAGGATGATATTGCCGGCGTTGGAACACTCACTTTTGTCAATAAAGACAGCAAAAAATATTCCGCTTTGGGACATCCTATTGTGGAAAGCACAAGCGGCAATATCGTGCCAGTTTCAAGTGGCGACATTTATGAGTGTAATTTGATTGGAATAAATAAGGGCAAACGCAACAACCCTGGCGAACTTAAATGCATTTTCATGCCAGGTGCACAAAGCAAAGGTTCAATCGACAAAAACTGCAAATTTGGCATAAATGGAGTTTTAAGTGACACAAGCCTTGTGGATGAAAATTTGACTGCGCATTTGGGAGGCAGGCTTGGGGTTGTGATGGGCGATGCAAAGATTGTTTCCAGTATAAGTGGCATAAGAGAAGAATATGATATTGAAATTATCAAAACAAACTATCAAAAACACGCGGATGATAAAAGTATTGTTTTTCGTGTGAAAGACAAGCGACTTTTAAATCTTACAGGTGGAATTGTGCAGGGGATGAGCGGCTCTCCTATCATGCAAAACGGCAAAATAATCGGCGCGGTTACGCACGTTTTCTTAGCAGACCCAACAAAGGGTTATGGGGTTTATACTGATTGGATGAGCTAATCCGCTTCAAAAATCTTAACTTTTCCAGCAACTGCCTTTCGCATATCTTCGTTGATTGCGGCATAATGGCGTTTTGTTGTGTTGACATCCTTGTGGCCTAAAACATCGGCGACAATATAAATATCCTTTGTTTCTCTGTATAGATTTGTGCCAAAGGTGGAGCGAAGTTTGTGGGGCGAAATCTTTTTAAGTGGACTGCCTTCACGTGCGAACTTTTTCACGAGGTTTTCCACTGCACGCACACAAATTCTCTTGTTTTGAAGGGAAACAAACATGGCGTGTTCGTTGGGGTCTAAATTCAAAGTTTCGCGTTTTGCAAGCCAAGTGTTTAGTGCATCGCGCACTTCATATGAAAAATACAAAATTGCTTGATTTCCACCTTTTCGCGTCACTTTGAATGCATTTTGCGAAAAATCAAAATCTTCTACATTAAGCCCAACAAGTTCGGATATACGGATGCCTGTGCCAAGAAAAAGTGTGACAATGGCATTGTCGCGAGCAGTGGTGTTTTGATTGTAGTGTTTTTGGCGCTCTGTGAAAGTCTTTGGGCTTGACACGGCATTTAACATTCTTGTAACCTCGTCTTTTTCTAGGCGAATAATCTCTTTATTGTGCAGTTTTGGAGTTTGAATTTTGCTTGCAACATTGCTTGAAATCATATCGTGATTGAAAAGATATTTGAAAAAACTTCTAATTGATGCAAGTTTTCTCGCCTTGCCGCGTTCGGTGTTCTTTTGATATTTGTCGCCACATTCATAATAGGAGATGTAGGACAAAAAGTTTTCAATATTTCTTGCTTGAAGGGAGTTTAAATCTTCAAGTGTGATTTGCATCTTTGGCTTTTTAAATACAAACTTTTCAAGATAGTCGAAAAACACACTTAAATCCATGGCATAATTTACGCGCGTAAGTGAAGAAGTGTTGTTTTCAATGCCAGTGAAAAAGTCATAGCAAAACTCTGGAAGTTGCGACAGGTAATTTCCCACTTTTTGCATATTTTTAAGGTCGCGTTTTTCGTAAAAAGAGAGTGTTTTCATATTTTAATTATATCAAAGTTTTTCAAAAAATCAAACTTTTTAACTAAAAAATTTCTTCCATTTTGTGATTATAGACTGGGTTGAATTGGGAGATGAGTGCAAACACCACTAAAACAGATGCAACAGTGGAGTAATAGATGGTTGCTGGAACAAAAATTCCGCATATCACAAGCACAAGCGCTGAAAAAAGATAGCCTTTTGTGCGCTGTTTGTTGAAAGAGTAGGCGCAGAAATCTTTAAACAACCATTTTTTCTCTTGTGGCAGTGTCTTTGTGATTTTAGGGAAATAGTTGTAATATTTGTAGAGATTTTTGTAGGCTGAAAATTCGTCTAAAATTATGATTTTCTCTTGAAAGGTTGTTAAAAAGGATGGCAGTGCTTTATCTACAACACTTTTGCAACATATAACAATTTTCTTTGCGTTTTCCTTTTTGAGTTTGTTGTAAATTGCAAGCAAGTTTGTGCATGACAATCCTTCAAAAGATGGATGAAAATATAAAAGAGTTTTTGTGTTTTCTTCGTGCAAAACGCAGATATAACTTTTGTGTTTTGTCACATTTTGATGCTTTGTTTTGGCAAGTTTAAAGAAAAAATCCATTGGCTCTTTTTCAAAAACAAGCGACAAAAACATATTTTGTGCATCTTGTTGTTCTTTGATTTTAAGCCTTGTTTTGTTTTTCTTGCGAGCTAAGAAGAAAGCCCATGTTCCGCACACAAGAACTGTCAAAACTGCCGACAACAAAACACTTGGCACAAGCCTTTTTAAAACATATCTAAGCCAAACAAAAATTAAAAGATAGATGCACAAAAATTTTAGGCTTTCTTGTAAAATAATATTTATTTTTCGCATAGCATAATTTTTGACACAAATTTTTTAATTATACATTTGACAAAAGGGCATTTATTTGTTAAAATTTAAGTATGAAAAACAAGAAGATTGAAGAACTTGTCAAACTTTTGCAAGACAACAAAATCAAAAATGTTTCTGTGTATGACCTTTCCACTGCTGATATGGAAAAATACATTATTATTTCCACGTCAAACAAGACTGTTGACAGTAAAAAAGCGGCGGATGTCATTGCTGCAACTTACAACTACACCGACAAAATAGAAGGTTATTTTAAGGGCGAATGGATTGTGTTTGATTTTGAAAATGTCACACTTCACATATTCCTTCCAAAACTTCGTGAAAAGTATAATCTTGACAAACTTTACAAGCCAAAAAAAATTGTTCTTTAAAATTTTTGAAAACAAGGCAAATTTGCTTTGTTTTTTCTTTTTTTTAGGTTATAATGAATTTGTAAATTGATTGCGGAGAAGATATGATTGAAATTTGTTTTGTTTGCACAGGGAACACTTGCCGCTCAGTTATGGCGGAGAGAATTGCAAAGAAAATGGCAAAAGAAAAAAAGATGAAAGATGTCAAATTTTCTTCCGCAGGCATTTATGCAAAGGGCGACAACATTACACAGAATGCGGCAGCGGCACTTAAAGAACTTGGCTATGATGGGCGCAATCGCAAAAGTGTGAAACTAAAAAAAACAAAGCCAAATGTGGTGTATGTTGCTGTGACGGAAAATCACAAACCTTATATTGTAAGCAAAAAGGTGCTTAGTTTTAAAGACCTTGCAGGCGAAGTTGTTGACCCATATGGGCAGTCACTTGAAGTTTACATAAACGCGGCAAAACAGATTGAAAAAAATGTCGAAGTTTTACTTGAAAAATTGGAAGTTTTAAGGGGGAAGGTATGATTATAATGGCAAGTGACCATCGCGGTTATTCTTTAAAAGAAGAACTTAAAACCTTTTTTAATCAAGAAAATATCATCACTATCGATGTTGGAACTTACAGCAAAGAGCCTGTGGACTATCCAGATTTTGCCAAACTTGGTGTGGCAAAGATTTTGGAAGGCAAAAGCAATGTTGGGATTTTTATTTGTGGAACTGGCATTGGAATGAGCATTGCGGCAAACAGAAATCCAAAGATAAGGGCGGCACTTTGCTTAAACAACAAAATGGCGGAACTTGCACGCCGACATAATGATGCAAATGTTTTGTGCATTCCAGGAAATTTAAAAAAGAAAAAAGCACTTGCAATCGTGAAAATATTTTTAACAACAAGTTTTGAAGGCGGCAGACACGCAAGAAGATTGAAGAAAATATCAGGAGAAAGTAAATGATAAATATAATCGTTCCTATTGTTGAAAATGTCGATGGATTTAAAACTTTTATCAAAGCACATTTAAATGAAGATGTGAAGTTTTTTGTTGGAATAAGACAGTCAGTGAATGCGGAGTTTGACAAAGGGGTTGAAGTTCATGTTTTCAAAAATTCAGCAAATAAAGAAGAAATCATAAACTCGCTTCATTCCTGCAAAATGCAAAAAGGCAAAATCATGGTTGTAAGGCGACCACTTACTGATGAAGAATTTAAAAATCTTGCAACTTCCACTGCACAAATAACAACACTTAAAGCCAAAAGGAATAAATTTGTGAGTATGTTTAAACGCATGGCACGCGCTATTGTGAAAAAGATTTTTGCATTCAGTTTCTTTGAAGATATTTCGGCAATTTCTTACAGCGAAGACATGTTTGAACTTCTCTCCGTTTGCAACAATTTTTCAATGGCAACACGCCTTAATAAATATGTAGGTGTTGAAATTCAAGAGATTGAAACATCTCAAAAACCTGTTAGAAAACAATATAACCGATTTAAAAACGCACTGCTTTTGGCTTGTTGGAGTTTGATTTTGGCTTGCAGTATTGCAGGCGGAACTCTTGTTTGTGTGTTTTTCCCATTGCACGTGTTGAATGTTGTGTGCGTTATTTTCTGGATTTTCACAGCGCTTGTGATTTGGCTTGGGGAACTTTTGAATTTTACAAGGACAGTGGCTGTTGGAAATTTAAGATACGGCAGAGCCGAAGAAGTTTAATTTAAAAGGAGAAGAATATGAAAAAAGTTAAACTTGGAATAAACGGATTTGGAAGAATTGGAAGGCTGTCACTGAGAATTGCAGCCAAAAGAGATGATGTGGAAGTTGTCGCAATCAACGACCCATTTTTGACAGTGGATTATGCAAAATATCTTTTGGAACATGACTCAATTCACGGCCATTTCGATGAAAAAGTGACTGTTAAAGACGGCAAACTTTGTGTTGGAAAAATGAAGATTGCATTCTTTGAAGAAAAAGAGCCTGCTCTTATTCCTTGGAAGAGTGCCGGAGTGGATGTTGTTGTTGAATGTACAGGAAAGTTCACCGCATATGAAACCGCAAAAGCCCACCTTGACGCAGGCGCAAAGAAAGTTGTTGTTTCTGCACCAGGCAAAAATATGCCTATGTTTGTGATGGGTGTGAACAACGATAAATATGAAAAGAGCATGAATGTTGTTTCAAATGCTTCTTGCACAACAAACTGCCTCGCACCACTTGCAAAAGTCATTGATGATGCATTTGGGATTGAAGAAGGGCTTATGAGCACTGTTCACTCCACAACTGCAACACAACTTACTGTTGATGGGCCAAGTAAAAAGGACTGGCGCGGCGGCAGAGCGGCAAGTTACAACATCATTCCATCTTCAACAGGGGCTGCAAAGGCGGTTGGGGAAGTTATTCCAACTCTTAAAGGCAAACTCACTGGAATGAGTTACAGAGTTCCAACACTTAATGTCAGTGTTGTGGATTTGACTTGCAGACTTAAAAAGCCAACAACATATGAAAAGATTGTTGAAGCCGTTAAAAAAGCAAGCAAAACAAACATGGCAGGCATTGTTGGAGTGACAGATGAACCTGTTGTTTCAAGCGACTTTATTGGCGACAGCAGAACTTGCATTTTCGACACAACTGCTGGAATTATGCTTTCTCCAACATTTGTGAAACTTGTTGCTTGGTATGACAATGAATGGGGATATTCAAACAAACTTGTTGACCTTTGCGCTTATATAATGAAATAAAAGGAAGAAAGATGAAAAACCAATTAACCAGAGATTTAATTGTAGGTTTGGACGAAAGTTTCAACGAAGAATTTTTGGACAATATAAACGAATATGTTTATACGCTTGTTTCAAACGTAATTCACGATATTTCACTGCTTTCGCCGTTTGTAAGGGCGGACAAATGCTTTTTGCAACCAGCAAACGAAATTTGCACAAACGCACTTACTCAACTTTCGCAATATGACTATTTTATTGGAATAGACAATCCGCAGATTGAACTTAACAGCAAAACAAGGAAAAATTTTTGGAAATATGCTTGGCGCGAGTTTAGGGCTGCGTGGCGTCTTGGAAGAAAAAAGTATAAAAAGCAAAAACAAGAAACAAGAACGGTTGAGAGTATTGAAAAATACAAACTCAGCGACTTTAAGCACGATTTTATCAACAATCTTGCAAACTATTTAAGCACAACATCTGTGATTTATGAACATATGCAACATATCTCTGTGATTGGAAAGGAAGATTTTGGCTCGGGAGTGAAGATAAACATTTATTTCACAATCTATGACGAGAAAAATGAAACATTTAAGTTTTACAACGAAATAAAAAACAAATATAAAAACTATTCTTTTGGCGACAGATTTTCAAATATGGACATTAAATATGAAGAATGCGGCGATATGTTCAACAGCATGGTTAGAATGTTCAACTCGCTGTTCTCAAAAAGTTACAATCGCATTCCAAATCAAATTTTGATTGAAAGTTTGATTTTCAACTGCCCAAAAGTGCTTTTCATTGAAGGGGACTTGTATCAAACATTTTTGAATATTGCAAACTATATAATTCTTGCAAATCCAAAATCACTGGCATCAATCTGTGACATAAGCAAAAACATTTTTGAAGAGCCTATGATTATTGATGCAGGGCAACAGGTTGATTTTCCAAAACTTATTTCACTTTTGGAAGCATTCAAATATTAAAATTCGACTTATTGTATATTTTTTCGACAAATGCCCACACTAGAGATAGGAGGGCATTTTTCATGAAAGAAATTTGGATGGTTGTTGGCTTTGGAGCAGGGCTTGTTGCAGGGGCACTTTTATATAAACACTGTGACGATGCAAAGAAACTTGTAAACAAGGGCGAAAAGGCAGTGAAAGAAGAAGTTGAAAACCTTAAACAAGTTGTCAACCCAAAACAAAAGAAACAAGCAAAGTCAAAACAAAAAACTGCATAATACTATATATTGTGTAGTATGCAATATAATATTGTTGCATAATACACTAAATATTGAAAACAAAAAAGCAAGGGAACAACCTTGCTTTTTTCATTTTCTGGGCGATTGCTTTGTTGCAAACTGACCGACTGCCTCACAATTTGCTTGCTCCACCAAAGTTTCCTTATGGCACAACGACAAATCTTTTTAGTGATGCTTCCGTCAGGACCTGACACGGTTCAAAGGAGCCGATTGCATAAGACCTTGATTTCAACGCACTCAAATCATGCACATATTCAACCAACTTGCACCTAGGCAACTGTTCGACCCTGCTGTAGCGGATTGCAGGTTACAGGGCACCGCTATCTCCCCATCTAGCCCAGCACTTATATTATATAGATTTGCCGCCCCTTTGTCAAGAAAAATTTGCCAACTTTTTTATGTGACAAAATCCGTCAAATTTTGATGCGAAACGCAAAGTTTACGCTCATAAGTTGTTTTAAGGGGTGAGTGTATGCTTGAAAAAATTCTTCCTGAAAAGTTTTACAACATCATTGCAAGCAAAATCAATCTAAAAGCAGTGAATGAGATTAGGCTTAGAAGTGACAGACCAGTTGTGGTCAATGTCAGTGGCAAAAACTTTTTCCTTGGTGAAAATGGCGTGACAACTTCGCTTCAAAGTGCTTTGATTGCAAGCAAAATCATGATTGAAGATGTGATTTTTAGGGCAAGCGAGTGTTCGATTTATTCAGTCAATGAGCAAATAAAAAGGGGATTTATCGTCACAGATGACGCAGTGAGAATTGGCATTGGCGGAAACCTTATCGAAGAAAATGGCAAAATCAAAACCATGTCAAATTTCACTTCTTGCAACATTCGTGTGCCGCATTTTGTGAAGAATTGTTCGCTTTGTGCATTCCCATATATTGTTTCAAATAATGAAGTCCAAAACACACTTGTGATTTCTCCGCCAGGTTGCGGCAAGACCACCTTTTTAAAGGATTTTGTCAGCCAACTAAGTCAGCGCAATTTGGCATACAATGTGCTTTTACTTGATGAGCGCGGCGAACTTGACATAGGCATAAACTCTTCCTACACCGACAAAATTGCTTTTTCAAGCAAAAAAGTGGGCTTTGAAAATGGCATTCGTTCGCTTGCGCCAGACATTATTGTAACAGACGAAGTGGGGCAAATGGAAGATGTTGATGCGATAAGATATGCCTGCACTTGTGGAGTGAAAATCCTTGCTTCTGCACACGCCGAAAGTGTTGAAACTTTCTGCAAAAAACCGCTTTTTCAAGAAGTGATAAAAGAAAAGTTGTTTAAGCGATTTGTTGTGCTTTCAAAACGCAATGGCCCTGGCACTTTTGAAGGAATTTATGACGAAAATTTTTCGCGAATTTATCGCTGAATAAGGGGAGAATATGAAATTTGCATTTATTATTTTAATGTTTCTGTTTTGTGTGTTTGTGGGCTATGTTTTGTCACTTAAATATACCAAACGCAAAAAGTTTTTTTCAAGCCTTATAACCGTTGCGGACAAACTTTGCATGGAGATAAATTTCTCACGCGAAAGGCTTAGGGTTTTGTTTGAAAACTTAGATGAAAATTTGAAAAAACATCTTCTCGGTGTTGACGAACAGTTTGTCAAATATCTTGACAGAGAATGTGAACTTGTGGAGAGCGAAATCTTTAAAAAGGCGGACTGTTTGAAAGCGGATGAAAAAGAAGCAATTTTGATGTTTTTTAAAATGCTTGGCAGAAGCGATGTTGAAAATCAAACGAAAGAAATCTCTTCTTATGTGAACAGATTTGGCGAGTTTAAAAAAGTTTGTGATGAAGAACACAAAAAATATGGCTCTCTTTCAATCAAACTTGGCGTTGTAGCAGGGCTTTTTGTGGCGGTTATTCTGTTTTAAAAGGAGATGCAGATGGATGTTGATATTATCTTCAAAATCGCCGCTATTGGCATCTTGACCGCAGTTGTCAGCCAAATTCTTAAAAACAGCGGCAAAGACGACATCTCCACTTTGGCAACGCTTGCTGGGGTTGTGATTGTGCTGTTTATGGTTGTTGGCATGATTGGGGAATTGTTTACAAACATAAGAACGATATTCAGTTTTTAAAAGGCGCTTATGGACACACTTTTCAAAATTATCAGTGTTGCACTTATCACTTGTGTTGCTTGCATGGTTGTCAAACCTGTGCGAGCGGATTTTGCCGTTTTGTTGTCCATTGTGGGCGGAATAATAATCATCCTTTATATGCTTTCTTACTTTGCAGATATATTCAAAATATTTGATAGTATTTTTCATTTTTCCGGTGTAAATTCGTCTATTTACAGTGTTGTTTTAAAGATAATCGGTGTGGGCTATTTGACGGAGTTTGCATCCAGTGTTTGCAGTGACACTGGCAATTCTTCGCTTGCAGACAAGGTTTTGCTTGGTGGCAAAATTGTGATTTTGGTCATGTCCCTTCCTATTGTGACCAGCATCCTTGACATTGTCATGCAACTTTTGCCGAAGTGACAAAGAAGATGTTGAGCCTTACAAAAAAGAAGGGAGTTGTTAAGGTTTTTGTTATATTTTTTGTGTTGTTTATTTTTGTTTCTTGCTTTTTTGGGCGAATAGGAATTTCTGGCTTTGAAGTGAATGTTGCATATGCGGCAATCGTTGAAGATGACACGCAAAAAGAGCTTGAAGAAGAAGTGAACAAGCAACTTGATAATTTGGATTTTACGGCGCTTGAAGATGTGATTTCAAAGTTGTCCGTTTCGGCAAAAGAGATTTTTGCAGCTAACTCGTTTATGGACAAACTTAAACTTGTCATATCAGGCGACTATGCGGAAAATTCAAAGTCTTTTCTTGCGGCACTCAGTTCGATTTTTTGGGACGGCATGAAAACCTTTATGCCAATAATTGCAAGCATAATTGCAATATCAATTTTGGGCGGCATGATTTCTTCATTAAAGCCGACAAGTTCTGGAAAGTCCATCGGCGGAATTGTTCACTTTGTCACTTATGGGATTGTGATTGTCTTTCTGGGAGCAACACTTGTGCAATTACTACAGACCACAACTCAAACTCTCACAACGCTCAAAAGCGCCTTTGACGGCATTTTCCCAATTCTGCTGACTTTATTGACCGCAGTGGGCGGCTCTGTTTCGGTGGGAATTTATCAGCCTGCAATCGCACTTATTTCAAATGTCATAATCTCTTTTATCACACACATTCTTTTGCCTATTTTCATTTTTTCGCTTGTGTTTTCAATTATCGGCAATCTTTCAAACAATGTCCGTCTTGACAGATTTGTGTCCTTTTTACAGTCCACTTTCAAATGGACAATAGGCTTTTGTTTTACAGTTTTTCTGGGCTTTATCTCCATTCAAGGCATCATGGCTGGCAGTGTTGATGGGCTTTCTATTCGCACAGCAAAATATGCTATAAAAAGTTATGTGCCAGTTGTGGGTGGCTATGTCGCAGACGGCATGGGCATCATCCTTGCAAGCAGCACACTCATCAAAAACGCAGTCGGCGGAGTTGGGCTTTTCCTTTTGCTTGCAAGTGTGATTTCGCCTGTTTTGCAACTTGTTTTGTTTATGCTATCGCTAAAATTTATGGCTGGTGTGATTGAACCTATCGGTGACAGCAAAGTTGCTTCGTTTATTAGTGATGTTTCAAAAAGTATGTCGCTTTTGATTGCACTTATTGTGGCGGTGTCGTTTATGTATTTGGTGCTTACTGGCCTTATCATGTGCAGCGCAAATCTTGTTTAGGGGGCAAAAATATGAGTGCGATTTCAAGTTGGCTTTTGTCGATTGCTGGGGTTGTGATATTGAGTGTTTTAAGTGAACTTGTGCTTCCAGAAGGGCAGATGAACAAATACACAAAAGTTATCTTTTCCTTTGCAATTTTGCTTGTGATAATCATGCCGCTTCCAAAACTATTTGGCAAAAACTTTGATATATCAAAATTATTTGGACAGCAAAACGAACTTCAAGAAGACTATCTTTATCAACTAAATTTAGACAAAGTGACGGCACTTTCAAATGACTTTTCAAGCAGAGTTGAAAGCGAAGGGATGAAGAAAGTTAAAATCTCAATAAATGCGAACATCCTTGCAAAAAAGTTGGAGATTTTCAGTGTTTATGTCGATTTATGCGATATTGAATATACAAAGGATTTTGGCAATATTGATATAACAAGAGCCAAGATGAAAATTCTTGACATAGCAAAAACTTTTGAACTTTTAAAAGATGTGGAGGTGAGATTTAATGAATAAAGTCAAAGAGTGGTTTAACAAGATAAAAACAATAAAACATATTCATATCTATCTTGCGGTGTTTGTGGGGATTGTGCTTTGTGTGGCATACTTTTCTTTCTTGAATAAGCCTACCGACAAAAAAGAAGATGTTTCGACATCAGCGGACAACACGGCTGTGGAATATGTGAAAAATTTAGAGAATAAACTTTCTAATGTATTGTCCAAAATCTCAGGCGTTGGACAAACCAGCGTTCTCATAACCTTGGAAAGCGGTTTTTCCTATGAATATGCCAAAGATATTGAAACGCGGACAAGTTCATCTGGCGGAAATGACATCGTCATATCTACGGAGAAGGTTATTCTTGACAACGGCGAACCTGTTGTTGTGAAAGAATACTATCCTACAATAAAGGGGGTGGTGATTGTTGCAAAGGGCGCAGAAAATTTCAGCGTGAAGATGAACATTTTAACGGCTGCAACAACCGTTTTGGAAATCGACAGCAGCAATATAACAATTTTATGTTAAAGGAGAGATTATGAAAAAGAGAACTAAAATTATCATTCTTACAGCAATGGTGCTTTTACTTGGAGTGACAGGCTATTTGAACATTGTGCTCAACAATTCGATTAAACAAACCTCAACCACGACTGAAGCGGCAAGTTATTTTTCGTCTTTTAGAAATGACAGGGCTTCCACTCGCGACCAGGAACTTTTGTATTATGATGCAATTATAAATGGCGGAAGTTCCACTGAAAGCGCTGTTGCAGCGGCTCAACAAGCAAAACTTGACCTTATAAATCTTATGGACAAAGAACTTGTTGTTGAAG
>CANRCQ010000008.1 GCA_947629145.1 uncultured Clostridia bacterium | reverse complement strand
TGCACACAACCGCAAGGGGCAATAAAAAACCTTGACCGAAGTCAAGGCGATTTTTTTGGCTCCTCAGGTAGGATTTGAACCTACGACCTTGCGGTTAACAGCCGCCTGCTCCACCGCTGAGCTACTGAGGAATATCAACGGTTACTGCCATATTTTAACAAATCTAAAAAATAATGTCAATAAATTTTAGCAAAAAAATTAAAAAAATTTATTTTAAAATTTATTATTTTTTTTGTTAAAACGGTTGACAAAGCCGGCGCGGTTTGTTATAATGTGAGTGCTGTTATTTATGGGAAGAAACGCAAGGTTACTGTCACTATTGCTAGCAGTGAGCAGAAAATTTGCGCGGACCAGAGTTTCGGCCAAGATGCCGAGGCGCCCAAGATGACATTTTTTTAAGTCATACAGCATGACACACGCGGCGTAGTGTTCGATACATTCAAATTTTGCAAAAGTGGGGGCAAAATTTATGGAAAACACCAATTCCGCTTAAAGAAATGCAACGTTTTGGAAAGTTGTTACAGGAGGTAAAGAAAATAAAATGGCAACACAAAAAATGAGAATTAAACTTAAAGCCTATGAACACACCCTTATTGATGAAGCGTGCAAGAGAATTATCGACACTGCTGCAAAGAATGGGGCAAAGGTTTCTGGGCCTATTCCACTTCCAACTGACAGAGAAGTGGTTACTGTGATTCGTTCTCCTCACAAGGATAAAGATTCAAGAGAACAATTTGAAAGCAAAACCCACAAAAGACTTATCGACATTTATAATCCAAACCCAAAGGCTATTGACGCGCTTATGAAACTTGAATTGCCTGCCGGTGTTGAGATTAACATCAAACTGTAAGGAGGTAAAGAAAAGTGAAAGCGATATTAGGAAAAAAACTTGGCATGACACAAGTCTTTACCGATGACGGCTTGGTTATTCCAGTGACTGTTGTTGAGGCTGGCCCAATGACAGTTGTTCAAAAAAAGACAAAAGAAGTTGATGGCTATGAAACTTGTGTTTGTGCCTTCGACCAAAAGAAGAAAAATGTCACAAAGCCTGAAAAAGGAATTTTCGACAAAGCAAAGGTTGAACCTTTCAAGGTTTTGAAAGAAATTGCCCTTGACGGAAACTTGGAAGTTGGGGCAGTTGTCAAAGCGGACATTTTCGCCGCAAAAGACAAAGTTGATGTTATCGGCATCACAAAGGGACATGGTTTTTCTGGTGTTATCAAAAGATGGAATCAACATCGTCTTAAAATGACACACGGAACTGGCCCTGTTCACAGAGAAGTTGGTTCTATGAGTGCAAACTCATCTCCATCAAGAGTGTTCAAGAACAAACATATGCCAGGACAGTATGGAAACGAAAAAGTTACCATTCAGAACTTGGAAATCGTCAAAGTCGATGCAGACAGAAACTTGCTTCTTATTAAAGGCAATGTTCCTGGTGCAAAGGGCGCAGTCCTTACTATAAGAGAGTCTGTTAAGGCAAAATAAGGAGTAAAAAATGGCAAAGGTTAATGTTTATAATATGAAAGCCGAAGCAGTTGGCGAAATCAACCTTAGTAAAGAAGTTTTCGGCGCTGAATATAACGAACCTCTCATCCACGAAGTTGTTGTTGCTTACAACGCAAATCAAAGACAGGGCAACAAAAGCACACTTACAAGAAGCGAAGTGAGAGGACACTCTGCAAAACCTTACAGACAAAAAGGAACTGGCAGAGCAAGACAGGGTTCTACAAAAGGCCCACAATTCATTGGTGGCGGAGTTGTGTTCGCTCCAAAGCCAAGAGATTTCTCAAAGAAAGTCAACAAAGTTGCAAAACAAACCGCACTTTTGTCTGCACTTTCTGCGAAAGTTACTGACAAGCAAGTTACTATCTTGGACAAATTTGAATTCAAAAATGCTAAGACAAAACTTGCTCAAAAATTCATGGACGCATTCAAGTTTGATGGCTCTGTTTTGGTTGTTACAACTCAAAGCGGCGACAAAGAACTTCAAGCAACAAACAACATTCCAAACCTTACAATGACAAACGTTGAACTTTTAAACACTTATGACGTTGTTGCAAACAAGAATGTTGTTTTGACACAGGATGCAGTCAAATACTTAGAGGAGGCTGTTAAATAATGGAAGCTAATGAAATTATCAAAAAACCACTTATTACAGAAAAAGGCCTCGCTGGCGCACAAAACAAAGTTTATGCTTTTGTAGTTGACAAAAATGCCAACAAAATCCAAATCGCAAAAGCAGTTGAAACAATGTTTAATGTGGAAGTGGCAAAAGTCAACACCCTTAACATGAAAGGGCACAAAAAATCTCAAAACACAAGACAAGGAAGAACTGTTGGCAGAACAAGTGACTACAAAAAGGCAGTTGTCACACTTACTGAAAAGTCAAAACCAATCGCGTTCTTTGAAAGTCTGTCATAAGGGGGCATCAAATGGCTATTATAAAAAGTAATGCAACTTCGGCTGGTAGAAGATTTTACACAAAACTCTCAACCGAAGAATTGACTAAGAAAGAACCTGAAAAGTCTCTTTTGGCAGTTAAGAAGAAAAACGCTGGAAGAAACAACTCAGGAAAAGTGACTGTTCGTCATCAGGGCGGCGGAAACAGACAAAAATATCGTATCATCGATTTCAAACGCAACAAGGACAACATTCCAGCACGCGTTAGCGCCATTGAATATGACCCTAACCGCACAGCATACATCGCTCTTTTAAACTATAAAGATGGTGAAAAGAGATACATCATCGCTCCTGTTGGGCTTAAAGTTGGAGATATTTTGATGAGCGGAAGCGGAGTTGAAATTAGAATTGGAAACAACCTTCCACTTTCAGACATTCCAGTTGGTTCACTTGTTCACAATATTGAACTTGAACCTAAAAAAGGCGGTCAACTTGGCCGTGCTGCTGGTGCAGAAATTCAACTTATGGCAAAAGAGGGAAAATACGCAACACTTCGTCTTCCTTCTGGAGAAATGAGAAAAGTTCTTTTAACTTGCAGAGCAACCCTTGGAACAGTTGGCAATCTTGACCATGAACTTGTTTCACTTGGAAAAGCTGGAAGAAAAAGACATATGGGAGTTCGTCCAACCGTTCGTGGTGTTGTTATGAACCCTAATGACCACCCACACGGCGGTGGTGAAGGCAAGAGCCCAGTTGGTATGGCAACTCCTGTCACACCTTGGGGCAAACCTGCTCTTGGTCTTAAGACAAGAAAGAAGAAAAATAAATCTAACCGTTTGATGGTTAAGAGAGTTAATTAAAGGAGATGGATAAATGAGTAAAGAAGTTAAAAAGCCTTATGTCAGCCCAAGTCTTATGAAAAAAGTTGCTCAAATGGCTGAAAGTGGCGTTAAGAAACCTATCAAAACTTGGTCGAGAAATTCTACAATTTATCCAGAGTTTATTGGTTTTACATTCGCTGTTCACAACGGCAAGAAACACGTGCCTGTTTATGTGACTGCAGATATGGTTGGCCATAAACTTGGCGAATTCTCTCCTACAAGAACATTTAAAGGGCATGCGGGACAAAAGAAAGAAACCGCTGCAAGAAGTTAAGAGGTGAAAGATGGCTACAAGAATTAGACAAAAAGCGGAAAAAAGAGCCGCAAATAAAGATAATCGCCCATATGCAGTTGCCAAATATATTCGCATGAGTTCTTCTAAAGTTAGAATTGTGCTTGACAATGTCAGGGGCAAAAGTGCAAATGAGGCTGTGGCAATTCTTTCATATATGCCACAAGCAGGGGCTGCCGAAGCATTGAAAGTGCTTAAAAGCGCTATTGCAAACGCAGAAAACAACAAAGGGATGTCTGCTGACACACTTTATGTTGCTGAATGCTATGCAAATGGCGGTTCACTTATGAGAAGAGTGAAGTTTAGAGGCAGAGGAAGAGTTGACAACAGAGTTTTGAAGAGAAGTTGTCACATTACAATCGTGTTAGACGAGAAAAAGGAGGCAAAATAATGGGTCAAAAAGTTAATCCATACGGACTTAGAATTGGAATAAACAAAGATTGGCAGTCCACTTGGTTTGCAAAGAAAGAAGATTTTGCCGCCAACCTTAAAGAAGACCATGATATTCGTGAATTCTTTAAGAAAAAACATGCTGCATCTGGAATTGCTAAGGTTGAAATCAAAAGAACAGCTAACAAACTTGAAGTTGATATTTACACTGGCAAACCAGGCATGATTATCGGCACAAAGGGCGCTGGAATTGAACAAATTAAAAAGGACTTAAACAAAATTGTTCGCCCAGTTAAAAGCCTTGTGCTTAACGTTAAAGAAGTTAAAAAACCTGACCTTGACGCTAAACTTGTTGCAGACAGCATTGCTCAACAACTTGAAAAGCGTATTGCTTGGCGCAGAGCTTTGAAACAGGCTATGCAAAGAGTTATGAAGGCAGGGGCTAAGGGTTGCAAAGTTCAAGTTAGCGGTGTTATCGATGGCGCTAACACTATCGGCAGAACAGAAAAGTATATGGAAGGCTCTCTTCCACTTCACACACTTCGTGCTGATATTGATTACGCAGAAACCGCTGCTTACACAAACTATGGCAAACTTGGCATCAAATGCTGGATTTACAAAGGCGAAATTTTGTCTAAAAATCCTATAAAGGAGGACAAGAAAGATGTTAATGCCTAAAAGAGTTAAAAGAAGAAAGGTTATGCGCGGAAGAATGACCGGCAAGGCCACAAGAGGCAACACTCTTGCTTATGGAACTTACGGCATTATCGCAATAGAACCTTGCTGGATTAAATCCAACCAAATCGAAGCCGCTCGTATTGCGCTCACTCGTTACATTAAACGTGGCGGAAAGGTTTGGATTAAGATTTTCCCAGACAAGCCTGTAACCAAAAAACCTGCTGAAACTCGTATGGGTTCTGGAAAAGGTAATCCAGAATTCTGGGTTGCAGTTGTAAAACCTGGTCGCGTTCTTTTTGAAATCGAAGGAATAAGTGAAGATGTGGCTAAAGAAGCTTTACGTCTTGCTGGACACAAACTTCCTTGCAAAACTAAGTTTATCAAAAAGGAAGATGCGGCTGTAGAAGAAGGTGGTGAGAAGAATGAAGAATGAAGAAATCAAAACACTGTCTTTAGAACAGTTAAACGCAAGACTTAAAGAACTTAAAACATCTCTCTTTAATCTTCGTTTCTCACACGCAACAAGAAACCTTGCAAATCCACTTGAAATTAGAAATGTAAGAAGAGAAATTGCAAGAGTTCAAACTGCTATTAAGCAAAAAACTAATGGAGGAAACAGCGATGGAAAGAAATAATAGAAACACAAGACAAGGTGTTGTTATCAGCGCAGGCAAAATGGACAAGACTGTCGTTGTTAAGGTTACTTACAGAGTTAAGGACCCCCTTTATAAAAAAGTCGTTCAAAAATCAAAAAAATTCAAAGCACACGATGAAAACAACGAATGTGGAATTGGCGACACAGTTCTTATCATGGAAACTCGTCCACTTTCAAAAGACAAATATCACAGAGTTGTTAAAATCGTTGAAAAGGCTAAGTAAGGAGAGTGTGAATTATGGTACAACCTCAAACAAGACTTAAAGTTGCCGACAACACAGGCGCAAAAGAACTTATGTGCATTAGAGTTTTGGGTGGCTCTTTTAGAAGAAGCGGAAATATCGGTGATATTATTGTCGCTTCTGTTAAAAAGGCAATCCCAGGCGGCAGCGTGAAGAAAGGTGATGTTGTGAAGGCCGTTATTGTAAGAACTACAAAAGGTTTGAACAGGGCTGACGGTTCACACATCCGTTTTGATGATAATGCAGTTGTTATTATCGACAATCAAAAACAACCAAAAGGCACTCGTGTGTTTGGACCTATTGCAAGAGAACTTCGTGACAAGGGCTATATGAAAATTATCTCCCTTGCATCTGAGGTTATTTAAAAGGAGAAAATGGAATGAACATGACAGTTAAAAAAGGTGACAACGTTGTTGTTATTGCTGGAAAAGATAAAGGAAAAACTGGCAAAGTTTTGGAAGTTTTCCCAGAAGAAAACAGAGTGCTTGTTGATGGCGTAAACATTGTTACTAAACACAAGAAAGCAAGAAATCAAAATGAAAAGAGCGGAGTTGTTAAAAAGAGCGCTCCTATCAACGCATCAAATGTTATGATTATCTGCCCATCTTGCGGAAAGGCTACAAGGGTTTACCACAAAGAAATCGATGGCAAAAAAGTTCGTGCTTGCAAATGTGGTGTTTCACTTGATAAAGCCTATGTAAAGGCAACCAAGAAAGACGCTAAAAAGACAAAAGTAGAGCCTGCTGCCGTTGAAGCAAAATCAACAAAAACAACAAAAAAAGCTGAAAATTCAGCGAAAAAAGTTGAAAAAACTGTAAAAAACAGTGAAAAAACAACAAAAACTGCTCCAAAAGCAGAAAAAGCAAGTGGAACAAAATCCACAACACAAAAGTCGAAATCTTCTAAAAAAGAAGCGTAAAGGTGGTGGACAATGAAAGAACAAAACCAAACACAAAAACGTTATAGAGAAGAAATAGTCCCAGAACTTATCAAAGAATTTGGCTACACAAATGTAAACGAAGTTCCAAAACTTGTTAAGATTGTTTTAAACATGGGGCTTGGCGATGTTAAAGACAATTCAAAAAGTTTCAACATTGCCGTTGATGAACTTGCACTTATCTCTGGTCAAAAGCCTGTTACAACAAAGGCTAAAAAGGCTATCTCAAACTTTAAAGTTCGTCAAGGGATGAAGATTGGTGCAAAAGTTACTCTTCGCGGAACAAGAATGTATGAATTCTTCGACAGACTCACAGCAATCGCTCTTCCAAGAGTGAGAGACTTCCGTGGAATTTCAGACAAATCTTTCGATGGCAGAGGAAACTACTCAATGGGCATCAAAGAACAACTTATCTTCCCAGAAATTTCTTACGATAAAGTTGAAAAAATTAGAGGACTTGATATTTCTTTTATTACCACTGCAAAAACTGATGCAGAAGCAAAAGCACTTTTGAAGGCACTTGGATTGCCTTTCGCTAGATAAGGAGAATAGTTATGGCAAAGAAATCTTTAATTGCAAAACAACAAAGAACACCAAAATACAAAACAAGAGCCTACACTCGTTGCTCTATCTGTGGCAGACCACACGCAGTGCTTCGTAAATATGGCATTTGCAGAATTTGTTTTAGAGAAATGGCTAACCGTGGGGAAATCCCAGGTGTGAAGAAGTCTAGTTGGTAAGGAGGAAAGTTATGTTTGTTACAGATCCAATCGCAGATATGTTGACTCGTCTTCGCAATGCAATCTCTGCAAAGCACAAGACAGTTGAAGTTCCTGCATCAAAAGAAAAATTAGAAATCACAAAAATTCTTTTGGAAGAAGGCTATATTCAAGAATACAAACTTGTTGACGCTGGAAAGTTTAAAAACATCGAAATCACAATCAAGTATGATGAAGATGGACAAAGCGTTATTCAAGGACTTAAAAGAATTTCTAAGCCTGGTCTTAGAATTTACTCTGAAAAAGAAAATCTTCCAAAGGTTATAAGCGGGCTTGGAATTGCCATCATCTCAACAAACAAGGGCATTGTTACTGACAAAGTTGCACGCTCTTTGAATGTTGGCGGCGAAGTGCTTGCTTATGTGTGGTAAGGAGGAAGAAAGATGTCTAGAATAGGAAATAAACCAATCAAACTTGAAAATGGTGTGACATTTTCTCGCAACGAAAACGAAATTGTTGTGTCTGGACCAAAGGGAACTTTGAAAGACCACATTGACAAAAACGTTGTGACAGAAGTTAAAGACAACGAACTTCACTTCACTTACACTGGTGACTACAGCGCAAAGCAAGGGCTTGCAAGAGCGCTTGTTAATAATATGGTTATTGGAGTCACAAAAGGTTGGGATAAAAAACTTGTTATCGCTGGTGTCGGCTATAAGGCACAGGTTAGTGGAAACAAACTTGTTTTAAACCTTGGCTATTCTCACCAAATCGAAGTTGAAATCCCAGCAGATTTAAAAGTTAACTGCCCACAACCAACTGAAATCGTTGTATCGGGCATTGACAAACAAAAAGTCGGACAGTTCTGCGCTATTATAAGAAGCAAAAGACCTTACGAGCCATACCACGGCTACGGTGTTCATGCTGAAGGCGAAACACTTGTAAGAAAAGTTGGTAAGGCTGCCGGTAAGGGCAAGAAATAAGAGGAGCGAAAGAAATGATTACTGTTAAAGATAAAAACAAAGACAGACAAATTCGCCATGCAAGAGTTAGAAAAACTGTTGTTGGCACAAAGGAAAGACCTAGACTTAACGTCTATAAAAGCCTTACACACATCTATGCACAAATCATTGATGACGACAAAGGTGTAACTCTTGTTTCTGCTTCAACTCTTGACAAAGAAATTGCTTCTCAAATCGAAGGCAAAACAAAAACAGAAGCCGCTAAAATCGTTGGCACTGTTATCGGCGAAAGAGCAAAGGCAAAGAAAATCAAAGAAGTCGTTTTTGACAGAGGCGGATATCTCTACACAGGCAGAGTTCAGGCTTTGGCTGATGGTGCAAGAGAATCCGGGCTTAAATTTTAGGAGGACATTATGGCTGAAGAAGTTAAAACTAAAAAAGACGCAAACAACAACGGTCGCCGTGAAGGAAGAAAAGACCGTGAACGCCCTGTTAAAATCGATGACGGACTTGATAAAAGACTTGTTTCTGTTCGCCGCGTAACAAAGGTTGTTAAAGGCGGAAGAACAATGCGTTTCTCTGCACTTGTTGTTATTGGTGACGGCAAAGGCAACGTTGGAATGGGAATCGGCAAGGCTGGCGAAGTGCCTATCGCAATCGACAAGGCCACAGTTGTTGCAAAGAAGAATATGCAAAAAATTTCCATTGTTGAAGGAACAATTCCACACCAAACAACTGGAAAATTTGGAACAACATCAATCTTGATGCTTCCTGCTGAACAAGGACACGGAGTTATTGCCGGTGGCGCTGCCAGAGCAGTTTTGGAAGTTGCTGGCGTTAAAGATATTGTGACAAAAATTCATGGTTCTACAAATGGTATCAACGTTGTTAAAGCAACAATGAATGGGCTTCTTTCTTTGAAAACAAGAGAAGAAATCGCTGCTCGCCGTGGCAAAAAGCCTGAAGAAATTTAATTGGAGGGGCACATGAAAGAAAAGAAAACACTTAAAGTGACTTGGGTTAGAAGTGCAATCGGCTACAATAAAAATCAAATGAAGATTATTGAAGCACTTGGCTTTAAAAAACTCAATCAAACAAGAATTTTACCTGACAATGACAGCATTCGCGGCAGTTTGCACGCAGTTGCTCATCTTGTTAAGGTGGAGGAGTAATGCTTATGAAAATGGAAAATCTTAAGGGTGCCGAAGGCGCAACAACTAAAAAGGTTAGAGTTGGTCGTGGAATCGGCTCTGGCATTGGCAAAACTTCTGGCAAAGGCCACAAAGGTCAAAATGCAAGAAGCGGCGGCGGAGTTAAGGCTGGATTTGAAGGCGGCAATATTCCTCTTATTAGAAAAATCCCTATTCGCGGATTTAACAATTACAACTACACAAAAGTTTATTCAACAGTGAATGTTGGCGACTTGGAAATCTTTGAACCAAACACTGAAATCACAGAAGAACTTTTGTATGAAACAAGAGTTATCGGCAAAAAACAACCTTATGGCTTGAAAGTTTTGGGCGATGGCGAAATTACAAAACCACTTACAATCAAAGCAAAGAAAGCAACAAAATCTGCTATTGAAAAAGTGGAAAAAGCAGGCGGAAAAATCGTTATTGAATAAAAAATAGGAGTGAATTTATGTTTAAAACTCTGGTAAATGCTTTTAAAGTAAAAGATTTAAGAAAAAAGATTCTTATAACGCTTGGCCTTTTAATTCTCTTTCAAGTTGGCTGTGCGCTTGTTTGCCCAGGGCTGAATTTGAGTGAAGAAATCAAAAACTCCAACGAAGGAACTTCATTTTTCTCACTTATGAATATGCTCTCCGGTAACGCACTTTCAAACGGCTCGATTTTGGCACTTGGCGTTTCGCCTTACATCACGGCTTCAATCGTGATTCAACTTTTGACTGTTGCAATTCCTGCTTTGGAGCGACTTTCAAAACAGGGCGAAGATGGAAGAAGAAAAATCCAATTCTACACCAGAATTGCTGCCCTTGTGTTGGCGCTTGCACAAGCAATCGGCATTGTTGTCAGTTTCCAACAGGCAGTTGATACAAACGTTCTCAACTTGCCATCATGGGTTATCAGTGCTGGGGTTGTGCTTATGCTGACCGCTGGCGGAATGTTCACAGTTTGGCTTGGCGAAAGAATTACAGAACAGGGCATTGGCAATGGAATGAGCCTTCTTATCTTTGTCGGCATTATTTCATCCTCAACTGACGGAATTTATCACGCATTTAAACAAGTTGGTGAAAACATCGAAAATCTTTGGATGGTTATCATTTACATTGTTGCTTTGGTGCTTATTTTTGGGCTTATCGTATTTATGGATTCATCCGAAAGACGAGTTGGTGTGAAATATGCTAAACAAATCAAGGGAAGAAAAATGTATGGCGGACAAGACTCTTACATCCCAATCAAATTGAATGCTTCAGGAGTTATGCCAATCATCTTTGCAACATCTCTTCTTACATTGCCACAGCTTATTATGAGTATCTTCTGGCCAGAATCAAACGCATATTATTGGTATCAAACCTACATGGGCACAGGCTCTTGGGTTTACATCGTGCTTTTGGCAGCACTCATCTTTGCATTCGCATTCTTCTATGCACAAATCACTTTCGACACAGACGACATCTCTCGAAGAATGCAACAAAACGGCGGATTTATTCCAGGTATCAGGCCAGGAAAAACAACCGCAGATTATTTGAAAAAAATCTCTCAACGTATCACGTTGTTCGGTGCAGTGTTCTTGGCATTCATTGCCCTTGTTCCATCACTTGCGTTCAAGGCAATCGATGACTCAACACTTGCAAGCCTTATAAATGCGTTCTCAACAACTGGTCTTATGATTATTGTTTCGGTTGCTTTGGAATTTGACAAAGGACTGGAAGCACAAATGCTGATGAGGAACTACAAAGGCTTTTTAAACTAGCGCGGAGACAACTATAATTTTAACGCGGACACGATGCAAAGCATCTAACCGCTAAAATTCGTTTTCCCCACGAGCCCCTTTTAGATTTGCAAAATTCCGCTGGACATTTTGCTGGCGGCAGAAGTGCGATTTCAATTTTGCTTGCCGAACGCAGTTCTACACTCGCAAAATTGAAACTCGAGATTTGGATGTGAAGGCTGGGCTTCGTTGAGTTCCTTCGCGTTGTTCAGGATGACATAAGAAAAATCCAATTCGTCATTCTGAACGCAGTGAAGAATCTCAGAGATCCTTCGTTTCACTCAGGATGACGAAAAGAAGACAGAATGACAAGAAGGCTGGATGGTGGGAAAGTTGAAGTAACAAAAACTGGCGGCGTGGTTGGACAAAATACAAGTAAAGGAGTTTAAATGAACATTATTTTACTTGGTGCACCATTTTCTGGGAAAGGCACCTTAGCAAGACAAATCGTGGAAGATTTTCACATGGTTCAAATCTCGACTGGGGACCTTTTCCGTGAAAATATAAAAAATGGAACGGAAGTTGGATTGCTCGCAAAATCCTTTATGGACAAGGGGCAACTCGTTCCAGACAGCGTTACAATCGAAATGCTTTCAAAGCGTCTTGAAAGTGACGACTGCAAACGTGGGTTTATTTTGGATGGTTTTCCAAGAACTGTTGCACAAGCACAGGCTCTTGAAAAAATCGCCAAAATTGACAGCGTAATCCAACTGGATGTGCCGTTTGACGAAATTAGACGGCGCGCAACTGGTCGCAGAACGTGCAGTAAATGTGGTGAAATTTACAACACGGCGACCTACAACAAAACTACTTGCGAAAAATGCGGTTCACCACTGTTCCAAAGGGATGACGATAATTTGGAAACAGTCAACAATCGTCTGGAAGTCTATGTAAAACAGACAGCACCACTCATAGACTTCTACGCTGATAGGCTGTTTGTTGTCAAGGGGCAAGATACTCCTGCCGACACCTACAAGCCTGTGAAAACTTTTTTGAAGGGAAGGCTATGATACAAAAAACGCCTGCGGAGATTGTCCTAATCAAAAAAGCGTGCGAAATAACCAGGGATGCGCTTGTCTATGCGAAAACACTTGTAAAACCTGGAGTTTCCACCTATGATATTGACAAATCCATAGAAAAGTTTATAATAGAAAGTGGTGGGTCGCCAGCGTGCCTTGGCTATGAAGGTTATCCAGCCGCAACTTGCATTTCTGTGAACGAAATGGTTGTGCATGGAATCCCAAGCAAAGACATTGTGCTTAAAGAAGGCGACATTGTCAGCATCGACATTGTTGTGGCTTACAAAGGCTATCACGGAGATGCGACAAGAACCTATCCTGTCGGCAAGATTAGCCCAGAGAAAGAGAAACTTGTTCGTGTCACAAAAGAATGCTTTTTCAAAGGAATTGAGAACATTCGCATAGGTGACCGAATTGGGAAACTTTCAAATGCTATTCAAACCCATGCAGAGAGCAACGGATTTTCGGTTGTCCGTGAACTCTGTGGACATGGAATAGGCAGAAAAATGCATGAGCCACCATCAGTTTTGAACTTTGGAAAAGTGACTGATGGACCGATTATCACCGAAAATGCCGTGCTTGCAATTGAACCTATGATAAATGCTGGCAAAAAGGAAATCGGTATGCTCAGTGATGGCTGGGGAATTGTCACCCGTGACGGAAAACCATCGGCACATTACGAAAACACAGTTCTTTTCACAAGAGATGGCTGCGAAATTCTCACCTTGGAGAGCGATGATGAATTTGCAAATAGGTGATGTTGTCACAGCAACTGCTGGAAAAGAAAAAAATCAAATTTTCGTTGTTGTAAGTTTGGATGAAAGATATTGTTACATTGCAGACGGCGACAGATTGAAAATTTCTAAACCGAAAAAAAAGAGTTTAAAACACGTCCAGAAAGCTCTTAAAACTGGGTTCGACCAAAGCGAACTTCAATCTGGACAAGAAAAAGTCAATGCGGCTGTTAGAAAATTTTTAAAAGAAAGGAGAAGTTATGTCCAAGGAAGATGTAATTGAATTTGAAGGAGTTGTAAGCGAAGTTTTACCTTCCATGACCTTTAAAGTGACACTTTCAAATGGCCATGTAATCACAGCATATATTTCGGGAAAATTGAGACAAAACTTCATTCGCATTATCGAAGGAGATAAAGTAAAAATTGAAATGAGCCCATATGACCTTACCAAGGGAAGAATCACTTGGAGAGAAAAAGGCTGAAAAAAGGAGCAAAAAAATGAAAGTTAGAGCATCTGTTAAGCCTATGTGTGATAAGTGTAAAGTCATCAAAAGAGATGGCAAAGTTATGGTTATTTGCTCCAAAAGCAAAAAACACAAACAAACACAAGGCTGATAAAAAATTAAAAACAAGGAGAAAACTTAAATGGCAAGAATTGCTGGTGTTGACCTTCCAAGAGAAAAAAGGTTGGAATATGGTTTGACTTACATCTATGGAATCGGCGTTAAAACCGCCCAAGATATTTGCAAGGCAACAGGACTTTCACTTGACAAACGTGTGAAAGACCTTACAGAAGACGAAATTGCAAAACTTAGAAACTATATCGAACACAACCTTATTGTTGAAGGTGAACTTAAATCAAAAGTTAGCATGAATATCAAAAAGTTGAATGAAATCGGCTGCTATCGTGGTATTCGTCACAGAAAAGGACTTCCTGTTCGTGGTCAAAGCACCAAAAACAACGCAAGAACAAGAAAAGGTCCTAAGAAAATCGTTAGCGGAAGCGCTAAGAAAGGTAAATAAGGGGTAGGAATATGGCAAACACAAAACAAACAGCGAAAAAGAAAACTGTTAAAACAAGAAAAAGAGTTTCAAGAAACATTGAAAAAGGTCAAGTTCATATCACGACCTCTTTTAACAACAACCTTATTGTCTTCACAGATATGGAAGGAAATGTTATTTCTTCTTGCTCATCTGGAAGATTGGGGCTTAAAGGCTCTAAGAAAAGCACACCTTTTGCTGCTCAAACCTGCGTTGAACAGGCAGGAAAAGTTGCGCTTGACAACGGTATGAAAACTGTTGAAGTGTATGTTAAAGGTCCAGGCAATGGCAGAGAAAGTGCTATTCGTTGCCTTTCAACTTTGGGCTTTACAGTTACACTTATCAAGGATGTTTCTCCAATCGCGCACAACGGTTGCAGACCACCTAAAAGAAGAAGAGTTTAAAAGGAGAGATTAAAATGGCAAGAACTATCGAACCAGATTGCCGTCAGTGTCGCAGAGAAGGCCGCAAACTTTTCCTTAAAGGCGAAAAATGCACAACTAAAAAATGCCCTATGGAAAGAAGACCTGTCATCCCTGGACAACATGGCGCTTCAAGAAAGAGAGTCACTGAATATGGACTTCAACTTCGTGAAAAGCAAAAGGTTAAAAGAATGTATGGCATTTTGGAAAGACAATTTAGAAAGTATTTCGAAGATGCTCAAAAATCTAAGGGTGCAACTGGTGCAACTATGTTGTCACTTATTGAAAGAAGACTTGATAATGTAATCTATCGTATGGGAATTGGTGCTTCAAGAGCTGAGTGCCGTCAAATTGTAAACCACGGACATATCTGTGTAAACGGAAAACGCGTTTCAATTGCATCTTATCGTGTTAAAGTTGGAGATGTTATCACAGTCAAAGAAAACAAGCAAGAACTTGAAATGTTCAAATCACTTAAAGGCATGAAAATTGTTATGCCAAAATGGCTTGAATTCAACAGTGAAACTTTGACAGGAAAAATTCTTGCTCTTCCTGAAAGAGAAGATATTGACACAGACATCAAAGAACAACTGATTGTCGAATTGTATTCAAGATAATGATAGGGGGATATTATTATGATGGAAATGGAAAAACCTAGAATCACTTGTGAAGAAACAGATGGTGGCAATTTTGCAAGATTTGTGGTTGAACCACTTGAAAAAGGCTATGGGGTCACACTTGGAAACGCTATGAGAAGAACACTTCTTTCATCACTTCCAGGTTCTGCAGTCATCGCTTTTAGAATTGCTGGCGTGGCACACGAATTTTCAACTATTCGTGGAGTTACAGAAGATGTAGTTGACATTGTGCTCAACCTTAAAGGCCTTGCAGTTAAATGCACAAACCAAGACAAAGATTTTATCACATACTTAAAAATTAGAAAGAACACTCCTGGCGAAGTTACTGCAAAAGATTTTGAACCAAACGACCAAGTTCAAGTTTTAAATCCAGACCTTCACATCTGCACAATGGACGAAGGCGCTGTTTTAGACCTTGATGTTATGATTGGAAATGGCCGCGGATATGTTCCTAGTGAAGAAAACAAGAACAAATATGACAACCTTGATTTCATCGCTATGGACAGCATCTTCTCACCAGTAAAACGCGTTAACTTCAATGTTGAAGCAACTCGTGTTGGACAAAGCATTGACTATGATAAACTTGTTTTGGAAGTAACCACAAATGGCACAACTTCTGCAAGAGAAATTGTTGCACTTGCTGGAAAGGTTATCAACGACCATGTTGGACTTTTCATTGAACTTTGTGCTGAAATGGGAGATATGTCAATCTTAGTTTCTAAGGAAGAAGACAAACAAGTGAAACTTATGGAACTTCCTATTGAAGAAATGGACCTTTCAGTTCGTTCTTACAACTGCCTTAAACGCGCAGGAATTAACACAATTCAAGACCTTATCAAAAAGTCAAGAAGCGATATGTTTAAAGTGCGCAATCTTGGGGCTAAGTCTGTTGAAGAAGTTATCCAAAAACTTGAAAGTTATGGATTTTCACTTCGCAAAGACGAAGAATAATTAAAATAAATAAGGCAATTTTTGCCTAAAAAGGAGAAAAAAATGGCTAACGATAAATTAGGCAGACCTTCAAAAGAAAGAGATGCTATGCTTCGCGGACAAGTTTCAACCCTTCTTTGGAACGGAAAACTTGAAACAACTCTTGCAAAAGCAAAGTCAACTGCAAGAATGGCTGAAAAAATTATCACTTTGGCAATCAACACCTATCAAGACACTGAAAAAGTGACAAAAGATGTTAAGGGCGCTGATGGAAAGAAGTCAAAGAAACAAATCTTAAACGATGGTCCAAAGAAACTTGCTGCAAGACGCAAGATTATGGGCTATGTGTATGATTTGCAAGAACAAAGAAAGCCAAAGGAAAGCATGGAAAGTTATAAGGCTCGCATCGAAGGCATCAATCATCCACTTTTGGAAAAGATTTTCAATGTCTATGCACCTAAATATGCAGACCGCGCAAAAGAACTTGGACAAGGTGGCGGATACACACGCATCACAAAACTTGGGCTTCGCCGCGGCGATGCTGCTGAAATGGCACTTGTTGAGTTGGTGTAAAAAACAGGGGCAGACTGCTTCGTTATTCTGAATTAACCAATCCGTCATTCTGAACGCAGTGAAGAATCTAAAATGAGAGAGAGCCTTCGCGTTGCTCAGGATGACGAGGGGCGTTGTAGGTCGAAGACAATCTGGGACAGACACCGTTATTGATGGTGTAAAATTAGATTAAAAAAAGACGAGTTTTTCGTCTTTTTTTATTTTCCATAACTGCAAATTTTGCAATTTTTGTAAACGCCATAAAGATGTTGTGCGTTTTCCAAAACTGCTTTTTCTTCAAACATATTTTTTGTTTGTTTTAATTGTGCAATGATTTGCAAAACTTCGCTTTCTTTTTGGCAAACGCCGTTAAAAAATTTCCCAACTGATGTGCCTTTAAAACAACGCACTCCATAATATTTGTTTTTCATTGGTGTGAAAAGGAAAATATTCTCTTTGTGCATTGTTACTATGCATTCTTTTCCTTTATCAGGTGTGTCAACTTTGTGCAATGAAGTCAATTGAATTAAAGTTTCTGGAGTGACAGTCCCATTAAAATCAACAAATTTCATTTATATTTTTTCTCCTTTGTTTAGTGTGGCAATATTTTAACATTAAATATAAAAAATGTCAAGTGTTAAAAAAAGACGAATTGTCGTCTTTTTTATTTTTTTGATTATTTAGATTTGTCATCTTTATTCTTATAAGTTTGTCTTGCTTTTTTTATAACATCATAAACTTCATCAATATTTTTGGTTTTGTGCAATTCTTCGATGAATGGCATAATTTCGCTTTCCTTATGGAAAATTCTATTAAAACGATCTACGATAGACCCTGCCAATTTTGTGTTTGTGGCTGAATATAAATCGATTCCATAATTACGTTCACGTCCAGATGAAAAGACATATACGATGCCATTGTGCAATGTTGCGATACTTTCTTTTCCATACGTTTCATCCTTTTCTCCCTGGTTATGAAGCCGCCAAAGTATCCTTTCTGTAACAGCACCATTAAAATTAACAAATTTCATTTTTTTCTCTTTTTCTTTAATTTCAAGCATATTTTAACATGGGGGGGGTAATTGTCAAGAATTTTTAAAAAAAAAGACAAAAAATTTTTAACATTCGTATCATGTAAGCAAAGTATTCCGTCATCCTGAGTGTAACGAAGGATCTCATGAGATTCTTCACTGCGTTCAGAATGACAATAATCATCGTCATGTTGAGCGGAGCGAAACATCTCTTTAGATTCTTCGCCTTCGGCTCAGAATGACGAGAAAAAAAGTTTTAGAATGACGAGAAAAAAAGTTTTAGAATGACGAGAAAAAAAGTTTTAGAATGACGAGAGAAAAGAAGGTTTAGAATGGCGAAAAGGAAGGTTAAGCATGACGGATAGGATATTGTTTAGAATGATAAGAAAAATGCTTTAACACAAAAAGTCGCACTGACATAAAAAGATATATGTTTAGTGAATTTGAATGCATTGAGAATGCGGACTTAAAAGAATTTTCAACAATAAAAATTGGTGGGCTTGCAAGGTGGATTGTCTTTCCTAAAAATCACATAGAACTTAAAAAAATACTGCAAATTTGTGAAAAAAACGCGTTAAAAATGAAAATTTTAGGCAATGGAAGTAATATTTTGTTTGCAGACACCGGTTTTGATGGTGTGCTTGTGAATTTGAAATATTTTAATAAAATTACAATTTTAGAAAAATTACAAGACGAATATATTTTGCAGGTTGGGGCTGGAATAAATTTGTTTGCGCTTAATATTCGTCTTGGGATGCTTGGGCTTTCTGGACTGGAATTTTCTTATGGCATTCCTGCAAGTTTGGGCGGATTTATTTACATGAATGGCGGATGCTTTGGGCATGAAGTGTGCGAAGTGATTTCAAGTGTGTTAGTCATGGACTATGATGGCAATTTGAAAGTGATTGAAAAAGACGAGTGCGGATTTGATTACAGGGCATCCAAACTTGAAAAATACATCATTTTGGGTGCAAAATTGCGTTTAAAACGCGAAAAAAGTGAGTTAATATTAAAAAATATGCGTTTTTTTCTTGAAAAGAAGAGAAATTCACAGCCTTGTGATATGCCAAGCCTTGGAAGTGTGTTTAAAATAGTTAAGTCAAATCCACCCATTTATCCTGCTAAAATAATTGACAACTTAGGGCTTAAAGGTGTTAAAATAGGAATGGCAGAAGTTTCCACAAAACACGCTGGATTTATTGTCAACTTGGGCGGTGCAAAGGCGAGCGATGTGATTGCACTTATCGAGTTTTTGGAAGAGAAATTGAAAAGCGTGGGTGTTGTTGTGGAAAGAGAAATTGTTCTGTTTTAGGAGAGAATATGGATAAATGGGATGAAAGATTTATGGAACTTGCAAAACACATTGCAACTTGGTCAAGCTGTCTTAGGGGACAAGTTGGCGCTGTTATTGTGAAGGACAAGCGAATTATGACAACAGGCTACAACGGTGCGCCTGTTGGGGTTAAATCGTGTGTGGAAAGGGGCGAATGTTTGAGAAATAAACTTGACATTAAAAGTGGAACTCATGCCGAACTTTGCTATGCCGCACACGCCGAACAAAACGCAATTATTCAAGCCGCAAAAGAAGGCATAAGTTTAAAGGGATGCACACTTTACTGCACAAAAAGGCCTTGTGTGATTTGCGCAAAGATGATTATCAATGCTGGAATAAAACGCATTATTTTCTTTGACGACTATCCAGACGAATTCTCTATGGAAATTTTAAAAGAAGCCGGCGTGGAAATTGTTAAATATCAAGATTTGAAATAAAATTGTTTTGTTTTTTATGAAAAATTTGTTAAAATAATATAAATTTGGAGAAAAATATGCTTCTTTATGGCGATTATCACACACATACACAATATTCGCGTTTCAATCACGGCAAAGGCACGGTGCTTGAAAATGCTTCTGTTGCGGCTGACAAGGGGCTAAGGCAGATTGCCATAACCGACCATGGCTTTAATCACGAAGTTTTTGGCATTAAGCGAAAACAAATTCCACAACTTCAAGAAGATATTTTAAATGCAAGGGAAGTGACTGGGGTGGACATTTTGCTTGGGGTGGAAAGCAACATAATTTCCTTGGATGGCACGATTGACATCAAGGAAGAAGACTATGAATTTTTGGATATTCTTTTGATGGGCTATCACAAACTTGTGCATACAAATTCCATGAAAGACAAGGCACTGCTTTGCTGGTCCAACAATTTCAGCAAGATTTTTGGAGCAAGTCAAGAACGCAAAAACAGAAACACAACCGCTTTTTTAAAGACTTTGGACAAGTATCCAATCGACATTATCACGCACCTTAACTATGGCTTTGACACTGACACACTTGCCGTTGCAAAAATGGCGAAACAAAAGGGTGTTTATGTGGAGTTGAACGGCAAAAGAATTTGCTTCACAGACGAAGAGATTGATATTATGGCGGCGGAAGGCGTGAAATTTATTTTGGACAGTGATGCGCACGCACCTTCCAGAGTTGGGGAAGTTAATCTTGGAATGAACATTGTCTATAAACATGGCATTCCGCTTTCACAAGTTGTGAATATCGACAAATTGCCAAAATTCCACAAGAAAAAAGGGGGCTGAGATTGAGTTTTTCAAGGGATTCAAAAGTTGAAATCTTGCAAACAACATTTAATGATGAAGACTGTGCCATTGCTTTTTTGGCAGGGCTTTTTCATTCTTGTGGGCAGATTGAAAAGAAAAACGGAAAACTCTATTTCAAACTTGTCTATGATGTTGAAGAACTCTTTGACTATGTGAGTGAGATTATTAAAAAGTTTTTTGGTGATGAAGTTTTGCCAGAAATTGCTGAAAATTACAACATAAACAAAAACACCTACTATGAAATTTCATTTGAAATGGACAAGTTTAAAAGTATGCTTTTGGATGTTGGTGTGATTGACCTTCAAGATGGCGAACTTAAACTTAGGCTTGACCTTGACAAAAATATTTTGGCGGAAGACGAAATGCGCCGCGCCTTTATTAAGGGCGTGTATATTGGGGCAAGCACATCTTCAATTAAACTTTCAAGTGAGCCAAATGTGAGTTGTGGGTCGGGCTATCATATGGAATTTGTCAGTCAAAGTCACGAATTCTTGCAAGAATTTGCGGAAATTTTGGCAGAATATAACATTATTGGCAAGATTTTTGAAAGAAAAAATGCATTTGTGCTTTACATCAAGGATGCCACAACCATTCAAGACCTTTTGGCGCTTGTGGGCGCAAACAACAGTGTTATGGAAATTGCAAACGAGATTGCGGCGAGAGAACTTCGAAACAAGGTCAATCGTCAAGTCAACTGCATCAATGCAAACATAAACAAAACTGTTGAAGCAAGTTTAAGGCAGGTTGAAGCGATAAACACTATAATCGACACGATTGGGCTTGAAAGTTTGCCAGAAGATTTGCAAGAAGTTGCTGTTTTGCGACTTGCAAATCAGGAAGAAAGTTTAGATGAACTTTTGAAACTTTCCACAATCAAACTTACGCGCTCTGGCTTAAACCACAGATTTAGAAAAATTATTAAAATTGCAAAAGATTTGGAGGAATAATGAAAGACTTTGTTCACTTGCACGTTCACACTGAATTTTCACTTTTGGACGGCATCGCGCGCATAAACAAACTTGTTGATATTGTCAAAGAACGCGGCTGGCCTGCTGTGGCAATCACCGACCACGGAAATATGTATGGCACACTCCACTTTTTTGAAGAATGTATCAAAGCAAAAATCAAGCCTATTATTGGCTGTGAATTTTACATTTGCAGTGACCTTACAAAAAAACAAGGCAAAGACGACATTGGACATATTATTTTGCTTGCTAAAAACAACACTGGTTACAGCAATCTTATGAAACTTAACGAAATTGCCTTTTGTGATGGCTTTTACTATAAACCGCGCATAGACTATGCCACACTTTCTAAATACAGCGAAGGGGTGATTTGTCTGTCCGCTTGCCTTGCTGGGCATATACCTTCGCTTATTCTTAAACGCCAATATGACGAAGCGGATGCACTTGCACTTAAACTTAAAAATATGTTTGCCGAAGGGGATTTTTATCTTGAAATTCAAAATCACGGCATTCCAGAACAAAAACTTGTAAATCAATATCTTGCGGATATGTCAAAAAGGCTTGGAATTAAAATGGTGGCAACAAACGATGTGCATTATTTAAACAAGCAAGATGCCGAAATGCAAGATGTTTTGATGTGCGTGCAAATGGGCAAGTTTTTGGACGATGAAGACCGCATGAAGTTTTCAACTGACGAGTTTTATTTAAAAACCTATGACGAGATGAAAGAAGCGATGACTGGCTATGAAGAAGCCCTTGACACCACTCTTGAAATTGCCAACAAGTGTGATGTTGTGATTAAAACAAAGTCGCTTGGAGAAATCTTTGAAGTTGACGAAAAATACAAATTGCCACAGAACAAAAACTACATTCCGCGTTATATTCCTTCCACTGGCGAAGAGCCTTATGAGTTTTTGCGCCGTCTTTCATATGAAGGGCTGCATAAAAAATATAAAGTTGTTACGCAAGAACTTATCGACCGTTTGGAAATGGAACTTGAAGTCATTAAAAGTCAAGGTTTTGTTGAATACTTCCTTATTGTTTGGGATTATATAAATTACGCAAATGAAACAGGCATTCCTGTTGGGCCAGGGCGCGGAAGCGGTGCTGGAAGTTTGGTGGCTTACACATCTGGAATTACACGCGTTGACCCAATGCGATATAATTTGTTCTTTGAACGTTTTATCAACAAAGAACGCGTTTCCATGCCAGACTTTGACGTGGATTTTTGCACGGACAGACGTGGGGAAGTTATTGAATATGTAAAACGCAAATATGGTCAAGACCATGTTGCCGGCATTGTCACTTTTGGAAATATGCAGGCTAAAAATGCCATTCGTGACGTTGCACGCGTTATGAGAACTCCAAATCCGGATGTTATGAGACTGACTAAACTTATTCCTTCAAAACTTCCAGACGGCATCAAAAAACCGCCAGTTTTAAGATATTATTTTGGGCTTACTGGAAAACCTGAAAACGACAAATATATCATTCCTGAACTTAGAGAAATCTATGACACAGACGAACATATGAGAAAAATTATTGACATTGCCAGCCTTGTGGAAGGTGTGCCAAGAAACACCTCTCAACACGCTTGCGGAATTTTGATTGCCCCAGAAGCAGTTGCAAACTATGTGCCAGTTGCAAAGACTGACAACGAACGCGTGACGCAATACAACATGATTGAGCTTGAACACTTGGGGCTTTTAAAAATGGACTTTTTGGGGCTTGCCAACCTTACAGATATTAAAAAGGCGTGCGATTATGTCTATGAAGACCACGGCATTAAGATTGATTTTTACGACATGGAATACAACGACCCTAATGTTTACAACCTTATTGCAAGTGGGCGCACAGACGCTGTGTTCCAACTTGAAAGTGCCGGCATGAAAAAGTTTATGAGAGAACTTAAACCAACCTGTCTTGAAGATATTATCGCCGGTGTGTCGCTTTATCGCCCTGGGCCTATGGATTCAATTCCAAAGTTTGTAAAAAACAAACAAGACCCTTCGCAAGTTACATATGATGACCCTTGTCTTGAAAGCATTTTGGATGTCACATATGGATGTATTGTCTATCAAGAACAGGTTATGAAAATCGTGCAAGTTATGGCAGGTTACAGCCTTGGTCAAGCCGACAACATCCGCCGTATCATGGGGAAAAAGCAGGTTGACAAAATTGACCAAGAACGCGAAAAGTTTATCAATGGTTGGACAGACCCTTCTGGGCGCGCTTCTATTCCAGGGGCAATTAAACTTGGACATAAAAAGGAAGTTGCGGAAAAAATCTTCAATGAAATGAAGGAATTTGCAAAATATGCCTTCAACAAATCTCACGCGGCGGCATATGCGTATATCGCTTATCAAACGGCATATTTGAAGTGTTATTATGAAACTGAATTTTTGACCGCTGTTTTAAACAACAGACTTGACAAGTCGGATGAGTTGAAGCAATATGTTTCCCACGCAAGAAGCGAAGGGATTGCCGTTTTGCGACCAGACATCAACAAATCTTTCCCATATTTCCATGTGGAAGGCAACAGTATTCGCTTTGGGCTTGCTGGGCTTAAACACGTTGGATTTGCAGTCACTGACAACTTGATTGCAGAAAGAGACAAAAATGGCGAATTTAAAAGTTTTGAAGACTTTATCACGCGTGCCGTTAAAGTTGGCGGAATAAACAAAAAGGCGATTGAATGTTTGATTTTAAGCGGCGCTTTTGACAGTTTTGGAAAAAAGAGAAGTCAATACATGGCTGTGTATGAAAATCTTATTGAAAAGGCAACCAAAGACAAGCGAAATGATTTGACTGGGCAGATGTCTTTCTTTGTGGAAAATCAAATTGAAGATAGTGTGACTTACCCAGAGATGAAAGAATACAGCAAAAAAACAATGTTGAAATACGAACGCGATATTATTGGAGTTTATCTTTCTGGGCATCCACTTGAAGACTACGTGAAAAAGTTTGAAAATTACAATCTTTCTTCGGATATGATTGTCCAGGAAGAAAAACCAGAAGATGAAAGTGGAGAAGAAGATGAATATACTTCTCAAGACGAAAGCACACTCCATGATGGACAGTCGTTTGTTTGTGGCGGAATAATCACTGAAGTCAACAGAAAACGCTCGAAGAGTGGAAAAGATATTTGTTATATCAAACTTGAAGATTTGAAAGGCACAATGGAGTTGACACTCTTCTCAAACGCATATGCAAAATATCGCGATATTTTGGAAGAAGACAACCTTGTCACAATAAAGGGAAGAATTAGCATTCGTGATGATATGCCTGTTTCACTTTTGGTGGATGCTGTGTATCTTTGGAAGGATGAAGAAGAATCAAAGCCTGCCGTTAAGGAAAGATTGTGTTTAAAATTCAACACCAAAGACCCTGACATATATTCAAAAGTGAAAAATTCAATTGCATCCTATCCAGGGCAGACGCAAGTTGTCATTAAATGCACATCTTCTGGAAAGGCTTTTGTCTATCAGCAGAATGTGAGAGTGAACAACTATCTTATAAACGAACTTAGCGGAATCATCGGCAATGAAAACATTATTGTGCAATAAAAGGAGAGATATGAAAGTTTTAGTTTTGTGCAGTGGCGGTGATGGGCCAGGAATGAACAGATTTATTTATGAGTTATATCATGCGTTTAGGGATGAAATTTATTTTGCCAATGCCGGATTTTTGGGGCTGACTGATGGACAAATTTTTCCACTTGAAATGAACGAAGAGTATAAAAATTTGGCTGGAACTGTTATAAAAAGTTCGCGTTTTCCAGAATTCAAAGAAAAAGAGCCTTTCAAAATGGGGCTGGAAAATGCAAAAAAGTTTGATGCAGTTGTCATTTTGGGCGGAAATGGAAGTGAAAAAGGGGCAAAAGAGCTTTATGAAAACGGCGCAAACACGATTTTTGTTCCTGGCACGATTGACAATGATGTTGAAGATTCAAGTTATGCTATTGGCTTTTTGACGGCGGTCAAGGAAGGCGTGTATGCAGTGCAAAACTCTATGCCAAGCATACAGTCATTCAATAATTCTTGCATCTTTGAAGTTATGGGAAGGCAGCATCCAGCCATTGCAAAGGCAGTTGCAAAAGAAGTGAATGCGGATGTTTTAATTGCCGAGAAAAAAGATTTTGATGTAGAAAAAATCAAAAACATCATCTTAAAAAATCTTGTAAATGACAAAAGCACTTGTATAATTGCGCGTGAAAATATTATGTCCGCTGAAAAAATGGCAAAGGCGCTTAACACGGCTTTGGGGCAAGAGATTGTAAAATATCACATTGTTGGCAGAACTCAACGCGGCGGAAAGCCAACAAAAGAAGAACTTCTTTTTGCATCCAAACTTGCAAAGGAAACTATTTTTTGCATCAAAAAGCGTGTGTTTGGCGTGAGAGTGCTTATGGATGAAAAAAATGAAGTTTTTGTGGATGTTTTTAAGTAATTTTTGCAAAAACACTTTACTTTTTTAGATACTTTGTGTTATAATTGCAAAGTCGATAACCTAAGGCGCAGTTTTGTGGACACCTTCAATCCCATTGCTTCGTTTTGGGCGTTTAAAAATTTTATGGAGGAAATATGGAAAAACAGTCTAAAAAAGACATCATCGCAAAATACAAACAAAGTGAAAATGACACAGGTTCAGTTCAGGTTCAGGTTGCACTTCTCACTGAAAGAATCAATCACCTTACAGAACATCTTAAAACCAACAACAATGACAATCACTCTCGCCGTGGACTTTTGATGATGGTTGGAAAACGCAAGGGCTTTTTACAATATCTTAAAGAAAGAGATATCGAAGCTTACAGAAAACTTATCAAAGACTTGGACATTCGTGAAGTTAAGTAAATTTAATAAAAGAAAGGGGGATTATTTTTTCTCCCTTTTTTTAAATTTGTTTTGATTTTCAAAACATTTGTGCTAAAATTAAATAGTTTAAGGAGAATTATAATGGATTACAAAAAGTATTCAATCAATGTTGCAGGGCGCGACATTACATTTGAAACAGGCAAACTTTGTGGGCAATCAAACGGCTCTTGCCTTGTTAGAAGCGGCGACACTATTGTCATGGTGAATGTGACAATGAGCGAACAGGCAAAGGAAGGACAAGATTTCTTCCCACTTTCTGTTGAATATCAAGAGAAAATGTATTCAGTTGGGAAAATCCCAGGGGGCTTTAAAAAACGCGAAGGAAAGCCAAGTGACAAGGCAATTTTGGTTTCTCGTTTGATTGACAGACCACTTCGCCCACTCTTTCCAAAGGGCTTTTTCAATGATGTAGTTGTTGTTGCAACTGCACTTTCAATCGACCCAGATGTCAGCCCAGAGCCACTTGCAATGCTCGGCTCGTCTTTTGCACTTGCAATTTCTGACATTCCATTCCTTGGGCCAACAGGTTCTGTTCAAGTTGGGCTTGTTGACGGAAAGTTTGTGATAAACCCAGACCAAGACCAGCGCGACCACAGTGACCTTGCTTTGACAGTAAGCGGAACTGAAGAAGCCGTTTTGATGGTTGAAGCAGGCGCAAACGAAGTTCCAGAAAGCGTTATGCTTGATGCAATCATGGTTGCACATGAAGAAATCAAAAAGATTGTAAAATTCTTGAAAGAAATCAAGGCTGAAATTGGCAAGCCTGTAAATCCAAAGATTGAATATTACACAATTCCAGAAGATTTAGAACAGGATGTTCGAGAATATGCCGACAAACTTTATGACCACGTGCTTGACACATTTGTCCGCGCTGAAAGAGAAGAACGTGAAGAAGAAGCAAAGGCGGACATTTTGGCTCACTTTGCTGAAAAATATCCAGAAAAAGAAAGAGAAATCGGCGATGTTTTATATAAAGTAAAGAAAGAAAAAGTTCGCGCTCATATCTTGGAAAAAGGTGTTCGTCCAGACGGAAGAAAGTTGGATGAAATTCGCCCTATTTGGTGTGAAGTTGGTTTGCTTCCACGTGTTCACGGCTCTGCAGTGTTCACAAGGGGCGAAACACAAGTTTTGTCTGCTCTCACTCTTGGCACAGTCAGTGATGTTCAAAAACTTGAAGGACTTGATGATGAAGAAGTCAATCGCTATGTTCATCATTACAATATGCCACCTTACGCAACTGGCGAAGCAAAGATGATTAAATCCACAGGCCGCCGCGAAATCGGTCATGGCGCACTTGCAGAACGCGCACTTGAACCTGTTATTCCAAGCGAAGATGTTTTCCCATACGCGCTTAGAATTGTAAGTGAAGTGCTTTCTTCAAATGGCTCTTCTTCAATGGCAAGTGTTTGTGGCTCTACCCTTGCACTTATGGACGGCGGTGTGCCAATTAAAGCACCAGTTTCAGGAATTGCAATGGGGCTTATTAAAGATGAAAAATCTGGCAAGGTTGTCGTGCTTAGCGATATTCAGGGCTTGGAAGATTTCCTTGGCGATATGGACTTTAAAGTGACAGGAACAGAAAAAGGCGTCACTGCCATTCAAATGGACATTAAGATTAAGGGGATTGACAAAGCTATTCTCACAGAAGCGCTCAACCGTGCAAAGATTGGAAGAATGTTTATCATGGACAAACTTCTCTCTTGCATCGACAAGCCACGTGCAGAAATTTCTAAATATGCTCCTAAGATTATCACATTCACAATTGACCCAGAAAAGATTAAAGATGTCATAGGTTCTGGCGGAAAGACCATCAACAAGATTATCGATGAAACTGGCGTTAAGATTGATATTGAAGATGATGGCAGTGTGTTCATCGCTTCTGTTGACAGCGAAATGGCTGAAAAAGCAAAGAAAATCATCCTTTCAATCGTGGAAGATGTTGAAGTTGGCGATGTGTATGATGGAAAAGTTGTTCGCATCATGAACTTTGGCGCTTTCGTTGACCTTGGTGGCGGAAAGGAAGGCATGATTCACATTTCAAAACTTTCAAATAAACACGTAGAAAAAGTTGAAGATGTCGTTAAGATTGGCGACAGTGTGGAAGTTGAAGTTATAAAAGTTGACGACAAAGGTAGAATTGATTTAAAACGCATTGTTCCAAAGGAAGAACTTGAAAAGAACAAGGCTGAAAAATCTACAAAAACAAACAAATAAAATTGACCTGCAAATGCAGGTCTTTTTTTAACCTTTTTTTGAATTTTCCATACATTGTTATTGAGCCTTGATTTTTCAAGGCAAAGTTCAAAGGAGGATAAATTTTGAACGGAAATAATTTATTCTGCGGATGCGGAAATCCTTTTAACACCAGATGCAATGTTGTGTTCACATCAGTTGGTCCACAAGGTCCTGTCGGC